>JALVZI010000405.1 GCA_027022125.1 Anaerolineae bacterium
AAAAGACGGATATAAAACCCGTCCAAAATGGCGAACAGTTTTTCGGCGGCTTGCAGCGCATCGGTCAGCCGACCGGAGGTCAGCGCGTGTCGCTGCTGGCTGTGCAGCAGCACGTAAAATCCGGCATACCCCAGCGATGTGACCAGATAGAGCATCACGGCACGCACCCAGTTAATTTTTTCCTGCCATTCTGTTCGGTGCACAGCCAATTCTGCCAACACGATAGCCATTCCCACCAAATAGGTGATGCTCAACATCCACAGCAGGCTGTACCGTCCGGTTGACCATTTGAACTGCACCGGCACGAAATCGAATGTTAAAATGATGAGAATGATTGCCATTGCCAGCCCCGCCGCACCGAGCCACATTTTCCACGATTCGCCGCGGGATTGCCGGATGCGGGTGGAAACGACCACCGGTTGCGATTTTCGCCCCGATTTTCGTTTGCGGCGGGTTTTCGGCTGTGCGGCGGCGACGGTTTCTGCCGGTGCGGTTTCGGGTTCAGACGCGGATTCTCGCTGTTCGATGCGCCACAGCGCGACCATCACCCCCAGATATGCCCAAAAATAGGTGTAAGTGGCGGCGATGGAGAAAACGAAGTGGACTTCCAAAAAGTGCCCGACAAATGCACCGAGCAAGCCAATCAACAGCACGGCAGATTTCGGCGAGACGGTATTTTCGGGGATGGCGAGCCACCCGCGCCATACCAGATAGAGCATCACCCCGCCGAAAAGTCCAAATGGCAGCCCGATGGGAATTAGCACCGGCGCGCCATCTTTTAAAATAATCATCACTACTGCCCCGATGATGGCGCCGACAGCCATAAACATGATGAGCCAGCGTCTGGCGGCGGCGTTTGGAACCCAGCCCAGCCATTTCAGCGCATAATAAAATAGACTGCCCATCAGAAAATAAAACGCCAAAAAGCCGAGTAAGCCGGTCATCACCAAACTGTCCATCGTTTCATTATGCGAGCGGTCGGCGGAACTGCCCCGTTTTTCCACGTGTGCCAAATCGGGGGGGTAGGCGTAGGCAAAAGCGTTGAACATCGATTCGGGACCATAACCAATCAATGGGCGGATGAGATTCATTTTATCGGTGAATTCACCTTCCACCCCAAGCGGTCGGTGTGGCGAGATGAGTTTGAACGCGCCTTCCCAAATTAGCACGCGAACCTTTCCTGTGCCGCTTTCGGTGTTGATTGCGCCTGCCATTCGCCGCAGGTACGAGTTGTTTTCTGCCAGTGTTGCCGCGGGGCTGCCAGGTGTGTTCAGCGCAATCAGCAGTGCCAGTATTCCCGCCGCGCCGAAAACGCCGGTCAGTGTCCACGTGACCCACAGCCAGCGCCAACCGCGTTTTGAAATGATGGCGTAAGTGTAAGTTCCGGCAAAACCGATGATACCGCCGATGATAGCGCCGATGAGTGTTGCGCCGGAGAGTTGCAGGTTCGATGCGTGCAGCGCGGCTTCAATCCCTTTGCCGAGAAAATAGCCGACCGCGCCCAAAATCAGCGCGGAAACGGTGGAGAGCAGAATGTACAGTATCGCGCTGCTGATGTCTGGCAGAGAGATGGCGGTACGGCTTTCGTCGCGTTGACGGAAAATCAGCAGCAGCAATAGCACCATCAGCGCCAGCGCACCCATCAACCCGATTTGCGGACCGCGGCTGATACTGTAAATGATGGTCAGAATTTGGATGGCAATGATGAAAATATACACCGCCGACAGCACCGTGTGTCCCCAACTGGCGTGCTCTTCGGTGATGATGGCGGTCATCGACTCGATGAGACGGGAAATGGTGACCGGCACAATCATAATCAGGTACGACGAAACGAAAATGGCGTTCCCCATATTGGATGCCACCCGTTTGGTCACGTCGCCCGCCCACGGTAGCGGGTCAAGCCCGTTGTGCTGAATGATACCGTACAGCGCCACTGGCACGCTGGCAATGATGACGGTGGTGATGAATCGGTCAACCTGCCGGTGGGTGGTCATATTGGCTGCCATCAGCGCGAAAATGATGACATAACTGATGAATGTGTATGTGCCCTGCAATCGCTGGTACGACCCCCAAAAACTGACGTGCGGGGTGATGGACAGCGCCGTGCTGATGAGATATGCCAGCACAATCAGCGCAGTGGGCAGCGCCATCGGTTGTTTGAACCAGCGTTTTACCCGTTCGCCGACCGTGCCGCCGTTTGATTGCAGCCCCTCTTCCAGCAGTTTGATGAGCCACGCCAGTATCATCACCGTGACAATACTGCGCATCAGCGTCAGTTTATCCGGCTCGAAAGTGCGGGCGGTGTAAATGTTGAAAAAGAGCGGCACGGCGACAACCGCCGCCAGCCATCCGGCTTCGATGAGTTTGGTTGCAAAAATAGAAAGTTTTGTTTGCATACGGTATCAACCTGAGTGAGATTTATGTATGGCATTGTATCACAAATGGGGAAAGTTGTTAATCTGTTGGGGTGGTTGTGAGCAGTTTGGTGTACAGCGCGGCAATATCGGCAACCATTTTTTGCGCGCCGAATTGCGCCGCGCGTTTTTTGCCTGCTTGCCCCATTTGTTGTGCCAGATTTGGCGCGTGCAGCAATTTGATGACGGCTTGGGCAAAGGCTTGCGGATTTTCGGGCGGGGTTAAAAACCCGTTTTCGCCGTTGGTCACGGCTTCGGCGTTGCCATCCACTGCCGTGGCGACAATTGGCAAGCCGGTTGCCATGGCTTGCGGCAGCACACGGGGCAAGCCTTCCCACAGTGATGAGAGTCCAAAAACGTTAAATGCCGCCATCAATTCCGGAATATCGCGGCGCAAACCGGTCAGAATAAGCCGTTCGGCGATGCCCAATTTTGCGGCGAGCCGTTCCACCTCCGGGCGCAGCGGTCCGTCGCCGACCATTACAAAATAGCACGCCGGTATATTTTTGCTGACGATGGCGGCTGCGCGCACAAAATCGAGCGGCGCTTTTTGCGGCGAGAGGCGTGTGACCGTGCCCAATACCGGTGCTTGCGGTGGAATGCCGAGTTCCGCGCGCACATCGGCGGCGGTTCGGCGGGGATGTCCAAAGCGGTCAAGTTCGATGCCGCTGCGGATGAGAGTAAAGTTGGCGGCGGTGCCGATGCCCGCCTGCGTACCTTTTTCAATATCGCGCGGCGAAACCACAATCAGCCGGTCGGTGATGGGTAATGTCAGTTTTTCCAGCAGGATGTAAAATTTTTGCACCAACGGGTGTTGGCGGGGGGTGTGTCCCCAACCGTGAACCGTGTGAACGATGACGGGCGTTCCGGCGAATTTTGCCGCCCAGCGCCCCAGTATGCCCGCTTTGGAACTATGAGTATGCACGATGGTGTAATTGCCCTGTTTAATGAAACGTGTCAACCGCCACAGCGCCAACAGGTCTTTAAGGGGATTGATTTCGCGCACCAGCGCCGGTTCGATGGTGAGCGGAATTTTCCGCCGACGAACTTCGGGTATCAGGCTACCTTCCACGCCTGTTTGCGGTCCACACAGCACATCAACCTGCCAGTCCGATTTATCGAGCAAGTCGGCGGTGAGCATTGTATTTTCTTGCGCCCCGCCCACAATGAGACGGGTGATGATGTGAAGGATGGGAGTGGGATGGTTAGGGTTCATTTTTTAGCGCAATCAGTTCTTCATATAATGTTTGGGTGCGTTCGACCATTTGGCGAAGGGTAAAATGTTGCTGTACACGTTGGATACCAGCGTGCCCCATTTTATGTCGCAGTGCCGGATTGTGCAAAAGAGTTTCAATTGCCTCGGCTAGAGCTTTCGGATTGCCCGGAGGAACCAAAAAACCGGTTTCGTTATCTATCACCACTTCCGGCGTGCCGCCTACAGCCGTGGCAACAACCGGTAATCCGGCAGACATCGCTTCTAGTATGACATTCGGCATACCTTCCCAATCAGAAGCGAGTACGCATACATCCATTGCTGCTAACCAAGGGATAATGTTATTTTGTTGTCCGGCAAAATGTAAACGGGTGGTGAGTTGCAAGTTCTGTCCTAATTGAACTAAATTATCTTTTTCCGGTCCATCACCGACAATGAGTAGATGGACATCTGGCAAATCAGATGTTGCTCGGAGGAGCATATCTAACCGCTTAACCGGCGTTAAGCGAGTAATGGTACCGACTATATTTTTCTCGATGGGCAAATTCAGACGGGTGCGCGTCTGATTTTTGGGCGGTAAATTTGCAAAGATTGCTGTATCTATGCCGTTAGGAATGACCACTACTTTGTTTTCGGGAATACCGACTTTTTGGGTGACAAAGTCTGCGACGCGCTGAGAAACGCATACCACACGGTCGCTCAAGGGTGCGCTAATGCGATTGAGGTGATAGCGCCAGCGGCTTTCTTGCCCCATTGTGCGCTCGCTGCTGATGATGATGGGAACGCCGCTTAAACGTCCCAGTATGCGTCCCGGCAGGTTGGCGTGAAACATCCAGGTGTGCAGGATGGTGGGTTGTGTTTGGCGGAGTACCATATACAGCCGCCACAAAGCATCCAAACGCAGTTTGCCGCGCATCTCCAGGTCAATTACGGGAATGCCTAATGCTTTGATTCGTTGTGCCGGTTCGCCATTGCCGTTGTACAGGCACACCACAGATGGCTCAAAACGACTGCGGTCTAAATGGGTTAGTAATCGCAGTAGTGCCATTTGCGCGCCGCCGGTGGATAGCTCGGTGATGAGGTGGGTAATTTTTACAGGCATAATTTCATTTATTGGTGGTAATGCCACCGAGTTTTAGATGTTGGTTCAATATCGTTAAAATTTCATCTACTCTGGCATCCCAGGAATGTTGTTGAGCCGCTTGAATGCGTTTTACGTGTGCTTGGGGCGTGTCTGTTTTTAAAGCATCTTCTATGGCTTGCGTAAAGGTTTTTGGGGGTGAGATGGTTATCAGGTTGCTAAATTGGTTCACTTCCGGATGAGGCGTGCTGACGATAGGTTTGCCGGTAGCCAGATATTCATAAAGCTTGAGCGGACTTCGGTAGCGGGTGGCTTCACTTTGCGTGTAGGGTAGCAGGCAGACATCAACCCCTTTCAGTATCTCCGGCAGGGCGGAAAATGGCTGTTTACCCAGCCAATAGACGTTGGATATGTGTTGTAACGGTTGCAAATTTACAGCATAGGGATGAGGTTGCCCAATCATAACCAGCGTCCATTCCGGATGGGTACGAACAACAGATGTCAGTATAGAAATATCGATTTTTTCATTGATGTTACCCACAAAAGCCAAAATTGGATGGGGTAGATTTTCTATATCTGGGTGAATGTTGGTAGCCGGATTAGCCGCTTTAGCAAAGTGAGCAATGTCTGCACCGCTGGGAAGGTGGTAGGTGTGGGGGTTAAATTTTCGTTTATTTTGGAAAGTCAATTGTGAATTGGCAAAGACAATATCTGCGCGTTTAAGTAAGTTTGTTTCTAACATCTGGATGGTTTGGCGTTTTCTTCCGGAGGTCCCAACGGTAAATTCATCAATGCAGTGGTAAACGGTTAATGTTTCATTAAATTTGCCGATGAGCGAAACGTGTTCTGGTTTGTAGAACCAAAGTATCGGTGCGCTGAAGTTCAATCGGTGTAAATGTGGTTTTAGCCAGCGGTGCATAATGATGGCATTGATACGGGCAATGGATGTGAAATAGTAGCGTCCGGGCAACAGTGGTGGGGGAGATACCAGCCACAGGTTGGGTTGTATTTTTCGCAAGCCGGCACGCCAATTGTGGTAGCGTCTTTTTCGTAAATCCGCGTACTTCCAAAAATGTTCCAAACCTGCCATTTGTTCCACAAAAAGCACACGGTATCCTCGACCTGCCAAACGGAGCATCACCTGTTGGCGGCTGCCCCATTTGCCGTCCCAATCGCTAGAGGAGAAGCAGATAATATCTGCCGTTGTTGCGTTGGCTGAATTGCTCACAAGTTTTTCTGAACCTCTTGATACAGCGCCAGCTCACGTTGCGCAATTTGCTTTAGACTGTATTCCTGTTTTGCAAAAGCACGGGCGGCTTTGCCAAGCCGGGTGCGTAAAGCCTCATCGGTTAGCAACCTTTGCACCGCCGATTGAATACCTGCCACCGTTGGTGGGCACAAAAGCCCGGTTTGTTCGTGATGAATAATGTTGTTGATACCATTTACGTCTGTACCGATAACCGCTGCACCACACGCCATTGCTTCAATGAGTGCTTTGGGGTGTCCTTCGGATAGAGATGGGAGAATGAAAATTTGAGAACGATTGATTTCTTTGGGAAGGGTGCTATTGGGCAATGCCCCGGTAAATTTTGCTTTCACTCCCCTATTTTGGGCTAGCGCTTTCAATGTTTCGCCTTGTTCCCCTGTCCCAATCAAAACCAACGAGGCATCAGGAATTTTGGCAATGGCTTTAATCAAAGTATCCAGATTTTTTATGGGGCGCAGTCGTCCCACATAGCAGATGCGCCCCCTTTCCGGTTGAATTTCAGGCATGGGGCGGAACAGGTCTGTATTAACGTAGTTGGGAATGACGGTTATTTTCTCTGATGGCGTCCGGTAGTGTTGGATGATATGGCGTTTCATTGCTTCGGTGGTGAGGATGATTGTTTGTGCCCGTTTGAAGGCGAATTGTTGCAGCCATCGGATGAATTTGTTTTTCATCCCCTGATGATATTGCTTGCTGAAATTTTCTGCCCACAGGTATCCGGCGCGTACAACTACCGGTTTGCCATACAGCCATCCGGCGATGATTGCCGTCCATGCGCCGTCAAGTTGGTTGGTTTTGAAAATGCTCCCCTTTTTCAGTATTTTGCGGTGTAAAAAGGGCGCCAACAAACTGTACAGGTTGGGCGATAACCCCCAACGGTTGTAGAGGATGTTGATGTCACCCAGGCGGTTTTGATAGCGTAATTCTTCTTCCCCTCCGCTGGTAACAACGCTGATGCCGCCCAGGTGGGGACGCATTTTTTTGTAGATGGCAATTTCTCGGTCAAGGATGCCTATTTTATCCCAGCGGCTTAAGGGGGTAGCGCGTGAGAGAAAAAGGATGAGGTGGGTGTTGGTTGTGTTCACGTTACCTCTTTGACTAGGGCGCTAATCGGTTTGCTGCTTGACTTGTTTATCTGTTGGCTTTGTTTCAACCCAAATTTCACCCCAGCGCACTTCCTGATGGGTGATTTTCAGCCCGGCCGCCTCCATTTCCTCGGCAAATTCTTCCAGCGTGTATTCGATTTCGTGGGTGGGGTCCAGCCGCCATTCTACGCCCAGCTCTTTTTTGAGAGGGACGCGCCAATCGCGTTCAAAAAGGGGAACGCGAATTAGAATGCGTGAAGGTTTGGTTAATTGTTGTATTTTACGCAACAAAGCCGGTCGTTCTGGCAGGTGCTCCAAAATGTTCGAGAGAATGACTACATCAAACGGTTCTTCTGAAAGATCCGTCAATACGTCGCCCAGCCGATACTCGATTCTTGGGTGTGGGTGCAGTTTGCGTGCCAACTCTATGTTAGCCGGTTCAATTTCAATGCCAACTACGTAGGCTCCGGCTTTTTCAGCCACGTCGTAAGAGACAGCGCCATTGTTTGACCCCACGTCCAGAACTCGTTCACCCGGCGAGATGCGGGATATGAAAAAATCGTGGTAGCGTATATGACGATGTTTGGTATGGACGCCCTTGCCGTAAACAGAGGCCATTTTCCCCTGGAAGAAGTAAAGCCATCTATCCAAACGAAACAGGAAGCGCAGAACTTTATCTGGCGGTAGGAGTTGGATAGTTTTGACGACAAAGTTTAGAAGTGAACGTTTGAAACGGGTACGTAGCGGCATATCTGCCATTATGGTGCTCCAATTTATAGGTGAGTGTGAGTCGTTCGGCTACTTGCTGCCCCCTTTATAGGGCAACTTGTTTGAATAGCGTCAAATATTTTTTGGCTACCTCATCCATACTCGATACCACAATCAGGTTTTGGAACATTTCGTAGTTTTCTACCAGGGCGTCTAACTGCGGCAATATTTCCTCTTTGTCATTAAAAGGAAGCCCGCCAAAGCCAACCAATTCCGGATGCCCGCCATCGTTGAGGTAGAGCGCCGGCAGTCCGCAAGCCAGCGCTTCGATGAGGGCGTTAGAGCAAGGATCATTTTTGCTGGCGGTAATGT
>JALVZI010000406.1:0-3615 GCA_027022125.1 Anaerolineae bacterium
GTACCGCCCCCGACACAAATGCCGGCAACAATTGTGCCAAAATATCGCGCACGCGGACGCGCACAAATTTTGCGGCAACCAGCATATCTGCCACCATACGGACAACACTGGCGGTTAGATGCCCCCATGCAATGCCCACCAGCCCAAATTGCGCCCCAATTATCAGCGCGGGAACCAGCACCAGCATATTCAGCACCTCTACTTTCACCAGCACATCGGGGCGCCCGATGGCTTTATAAATATCGCCCGCGTTGAAACCGATGGAACGCACCAGTACAAACAACGCTAGCAGCCGCACAATTGGAATTGCCGTTAACCATTGCGAGCCAAAAATTGCCCGCACCAGCGGGTCGGCGGCAATTGCCAGTTCCAACGCCAGCGGCACACTCACAATTTCAACCACCCGCACGGTGGTTAAAAACCCTTTGCGCAGCGTGTCGGGCTGATTCTGCACTTTGGAATATGCCGGAAAAATTGCGCCCGCCATCACCCACAGTGGATTCAGCACCAGCAGTTCCGGCAAGCGGAATGCCAGCGTGTAAATTCCCAGCGCCGTATCGCCGAACATGCGCCCGACGATGATGTAATCGAAATTGTCGGTGACAATGGTGAGCGCATCTACCCCCACTACCGAAAGCCCATAATGCAATAATGCCTTTGCCCGCGCAGGAAGAATCCGCATGCGCGGCAACCATGGAAATGCCACCCACGCCAGCACCACCCCGGCGACCGCCCCCGCCAACTGCCCGAACACCAGTGCCCACACGCCATAGCCCATCAGTGCCAATGTGATGGAGACTGCACCTTTCACCGCCGCCCGTCCCAAATCGGGAATAAGTTTCCGGCGGAAATCCAGTTCCCGTTGTAGCCGCACAATATGAATCGCGCCCAGCGAATTGAGAACGAACGTTAGCCCCAACCAGCGCAATAGCGGCGTTACCTGCGGCTCGCGGAAAAACACCGCTACCCATGGCGCAATCAGTATGGTCAGCGCAGTCAATGTCAACCCCAGCAGAAAATTCAGTGTGAAAACCGTGTTTGCCGTTTCTTCGGGATTTTCCTGCTGCTGGATGAGTGCTGCACCTAGCCCCAAATCTTTCAGAATTGCCAAATAACTGATGGCAAGGGTGGCAAATCCCACCAATCCGAAATCATCCGGCGTGAGCAATCGCGCCAGAATTGCGGTGGTGATGAACACCAGCCCCTTCCCCAGCCCGAAAGAAGCGTAATTCCACACCACCCCCAACGCCGATTTGCGCGCCAGTGTTTTGTTGTCGATTGGCGTTTCGGTGGTCATTTATGCCGTGCCCTCCATTATCACGCCACTTTTTTCGGCTTGATGATGTTCCCACAATTTATGACTGATGTGCCCGGAAGCGATGCCCATTGCAATTAAAAATGTCAAAAAGCGGAAAAAATCGCCGTGTAGAAAAATGCTGGTGGTGAGATATGACACGGTGGCAATTTGCAGCGACGCATCCCAGTTAAGCCAATCATCTTCCACGCCCGCCAAATCGCGCCGATTTTTGCGGTAACGGGCAAACAGCGAAATAATAACAGCCGAAAACGCCAAAATTCCCAAAATCCCCGTTTCAGAAATAATCTCGACATACAGTGAATGTGCCTGCCGAATTTCAGTGCGGTATTCCAGCCCAATTTTCCGTGCGTAATCTTGATAATTTATTTCATAATTGCCAATGCCCACCCCCAAAATCGGGTGGTCGCGGAACATCATCAATCCGGCAATCATTTCACTGGAACGCCCCTGAAATGATTTGTCGACATACACTGCCGACGATTTATTGCTGCTGGTGAACGCGGTGAGCGTTTGCATACGCTCTAGAAAACCGGCGGGCAAAAAGGGCAGTACTGACGGAATCAGCACTGCCAGCACTGCGGTAATTGCCACCAGTTTTTTCAAATTTACCTTCAGTTGAATGACGGTCAACAGCAAAATTACACCGAGTGCCGTAAACGCGCCTCGACTGTATGAATTGATCACCACAAACAGCAAAATAAAAAATGTACCGCCGCCGAGCATTTTCCACCAAAATTGTTTTTCGGTGATAAAACGGAAGAGCGCCAGCGCCAGCGTCGCATCGAGAATCTGCCCCCAGAAGTTGGGGTCACCCACCGGACCGGACAGACGCATTTGCGTCACATCTGGCGTGACGGTGGCAAAACCCATAAACGTGTTTCCGAAATTTCCCGTGGCGGCTTGGTATGCGCCCAACAGCGCCACGGCGGATGTGGTTAAAATTATCAACCAGATGGTGATTTTGAATTGTTGCACTGTTTGAACAGAATAAACAATGGTAATTGCAATCAACACGTCTTTTGCCAGTACGATGAACGCATCGATGGCTTCGGCGCGGTCGGTGGCAAAAAATGTGGATGCCAGCCCCACCGTCGCATATATCAACAGCAGCCACTCGGTGCGCTGCACACGGAACGGTTGGCGGCGGGCAAATCGACCGGCAACAATGCTCAGGAATGTCAGTGCCACCAACGGTTTGTTGATTCCCGGCAAGCCGGCATCGGTGAGGATGGATGACACGTTGGAAAAAACTGTCACTGCCAGTACATACGCGCCCACTTCGGGATGAAAAAAAATTGTCGCTCCGAGCGCAATACCGCCCAAACCACCCATCACCAAAAAACCGGTTTTTGAGTCTCGGAAGCCTATCAGCAATACTAGCAACCCCAGCGATACTGCCAGCACGATAATCAGGCTAACGAGGTTAATCATTAAGCCGGTATGGTCAAACGGCGATGAATTCGGTTTAATTTTGGTGAATGGGGTGGTGTTATGCATCGGTTGTGGCGGTATCTTGCTCTTCGGGTGTTGTTTTTTTTGTTGCGGTTGATTTTCCATTTTCTGAAACCGGTGGGGTGGAAATTGGGTCTAGTGGAGAAACAGGAATTGCCGATTGTTCGGTTGCTGTAACTGGCTGGTACGGTTGTTCCAGCGTTTGCGCTAGAATTTCGCGCAAGGTGACAAATGCCAACCCACCCGCAATACCCACCATCACACTTAAGGTAATATCAATGGGGTGGTTCGGAGAAATCGGTTCATCATTGGGGATTGCGGTATCAACCAATCGCAATTCGTAAATTTCTTGCAAATTACGCACTTTTTGTTCACCGATTTTGCCGATTTCATTTGCCAAATCAGCTGCCAAAGTTGGTGAAGGTCCATCTACCGTGAGTTGAATAATGTTTGAATCGGGCAATACCACCGCCGACACTGTATAATCCTCCATCAAGGCGGGTGAAACTCCCAATGCGGCGGCGGCGGTTTCCACCGTTGTGCGACTACTCAAAATATTGGCATAGGTGGTTGCCAGTGTTGTGCGGCTGGCAAGCGTATCAAGGCTATACAGCATATCACCGGTATCGTTCACCCGCAAAGTGGGGTTCACAACAAAATTGGCAGTGGATTCATAAATTGGCGTTTGGGAGTAACTGTAAAAAACGCCAAGCCCAGAAACAGCCAGCATCATTGCGACAATTATCCACCATCCGCGTTTTAAGACGTCAAAATATTGGCGAAGTTCCATTTCAAGCCACTTTCGGAAAAACCCAAACGTTAGGTTCTGCCCCGCTGAAGAATAA
>JALVZI010000406.1:3625-8135 GCA_027022125.1 Anaerolineae bacterium
TTATCCACCATCCGCGTTTTAGGATGTCGAAATATTGACGAAGTTCCATTTTAATCTACTTTCGGGTAAACCCAAAACATTAGCGTAAGTTTTGCACAATCAGAAATAAAATCATCGAAAATCGCACGAAATTGTAAGATTTTTTCGCTCAAATAGCTGTTTTTACAAGGCACATTATATCCTTTCGTGGATGCAGACATCTCACGAACCAAATTGGGTGTTTTTACAGACGGTATTTTCGTAGAGACGCCCAATTTGGGCGTCTCTACTGTTTAGAACATACATACTTGCCTTAACCTTTCTTTGAAAGGAGATGAGAACAGTTACAAAAAATCTTCACGTTTTTATTTGTTTTTAATGAAATCGCACTTAATTGTACAAAAGTTACGTTAGGTTCTGCCCCGCTGAAGAATAACCGCAAAGACCGTTCGTAATAATATTTCTACATCGAACATAATTGAACGGTGTTCAATATAAAACATATCCAAATATACTCGGTCGGTAAATTCTGTTTCGCCGCGCCCGATAATTTGCCACAAACCGGTGATACCGGGTTTGATGTCTAACCGGGTGGTTTGCCATAACATATACGTGTCTGGCGAGAAAGATGTGGGGCGCGGACCAACTAGGCTCATGTCATTTTTTAAAACATTCAATAATTGTGGCAATTCGTCTAAACTGGTTTTGCGCAATATTTTTCCAATACGAGTGACTCGTGGGTCATTGGTAATTTTGAAATCGGGCCACTGCAATTCGTTCAAATGTGCGTATTTTTCTTTCAATTCTTCTGCATTATGTACCATCGAGCGGAATTTGTACATATTGAATCTTTTCCCAAAACGTCCGGTGCGTTTTTGCAAAAAAAGCACACTGCATTTGGGGTCTTCCACTTTTATCAGAAAAGCCACCAGCAAAAACACCGGTAGTACCACCGGCAACGACAGCAAAACCAGTGTGACATCCATCAGTCGTTTCAACGCCAAAAAAACGCGGTCGGGAACCCCCGATTTTTGCTGGGCATATCGTGCCAGCCACGGGTATTTTTTAGTTATCTGCCGCTGAAATTGCAAAAAACAAATTGCGGTGCTGATAGAATGTTTTGCGATTGGTGTGTCAAAATAAAGTTGTGTCATCGTTGCCCGAAAGTTAAATTAACCCCATAATAGTTGCCAGCCCCCAACCGAAAATTGCCAGAAAAACTACAAACACAACAATTAAAATCACCAAATTCCAGCGAATGGGAGATGACACTTTTTTTTCAGATGGCTGCCCTCCATCATTAAAAGCAATTTGCTGCAACAGTGCCCGGCGCTGTTCAATACGCGCCAATTTACCCCGAATACTTGCCAAGATTTCGTCGGTAGATGCCAATTTTGTTAGGTAATCTTCGCTGCCCAATTCTTTGCCATGTTGAATATCATCGTTTGAATCTTTTGCGGTCAAAAAGATGATTGGAATGTGGTTAGTGTATGGGTTGGCTCGCACGCGGTCAAAAAAAGTATACCCATCTATGCCCGGCATCATAATATCGGTTAAAATTATATCTGGCAGTACACCATTTTTCTGTTCGATTGCGGTTTCTAGTATTTTCAATGCCTTCGAGCCATCTGTTGCGGCTGTGACTTCGTAATTTTCCATTTCAAGTGTGAGTTTCAACCCGTTTAAAAATTCCGGATTGTCATCTACAATCATAATTCGTGCTGACGTGTTTTTGAAATTTGTTTGTGCCATTTGTGCTCCTCATCAGTTGGTACGGAAACTGTTGTAAGCCGTTCAACCGATTTTTGTAATAAATCTTCAAAAACCACTGCTTCATCGGGAAAAGTTGCAAAACCATATTTTGCACCTATGCCCAATTCTTCGGCTGTTACACCTTCTACATATTCCAACAGAATTTTTAGGTCGTTTTTTGGTGTTTCTGGACAGATGATAAAAAACCGCCCCGATTCTCTATCTTCTAAAATAACATCGGTGGGACGCAAAAACTTTTGCAGTGTATTGGCTACATTGTTGATGATGAAACTGCCCACCATTTTCTCTTGTGCTTCACGAACTATGCGATGTGCATCGGGGTTGGTGTTGTCTAATGTTGGCTGTACCGAGATGACACCCAGCGGGCGGTGATAGTGTCGGCTGCGGAACATTTCCCGTTGAATATCGTCAGCGGCTTCTGAAAGTTGTTTGACGTGTGCGCCCCCGTGCCCAATGGTGATTTTTTCTACTGCATTTTCAAAGTCTTGTGTTGCTGTAGTTACTTGATATGCCGACCACACCAGCGCCAAAAGCATAGCCAATTCTGTAATAGAAAGGTAGGTGTATACACCCCCAATTACAGGACGCGCGAAAAAAAACACTTTTACCAGCAGGTAGATAATGCTCCAAAATACCATTGCCGTTGAACGTTTTATGTATTGAATTTGAGGAACGGCAACCGTTAGAGTTATTGCCAAAAACCCCAAAATGTATACAAACGATGCAATATTGATGATGTTTTTTTCACCAAAATCAAGCCGTTCAATATTAAAGAAGAATGACATGCCAAATATGAGAATGACCAGTGCAGTGCGTAACCTTCGCATAGTTGCAACCTCCGGGGGTTATGCCGATTGTGCCAGCGGTAGTGTTACTGTAAACGTGCTGCCATGCCCACGATTGCTGACCACACCAATATCACCTCCGTGTGCCAACACAATTTCTTTTACAATTGCCAACCCCAGCCCTGTACCAGGTATGGTATGGGTGGTATCGGCACGGAAGAAACGGTCGAAGATGCGCTGCTGGTCTGCCGGGTCAATGCCAATGCCGGAATCGGTTACAGTCAGCGTTACAAAATTGTGCCCGTTTTTTTGTTGGCGTTTTGTCTTAACCACAATTTTGCCGCCACCGGACGGTGTGTATTTTATGGCATTTTCAATCAAATTCCCGACCACCAGCGAAAGTTTTTCGGTGGGAATTTGTACCGGTAATTTCTCTAACCCCGGCTTCCACTGAATCCTGATATTTTTATCGGCGGCAAGGGGCGCAACTTTAGCGATAGACTGTGAAATCACTTCATCCAATGGTACGGCTTTTGTGGTATCAGATGTTGTGGTGGTATCGAGTTTTACCAGCGTCAACACATCATCAATTAAAGACGATAGCAAATCAGTTTGGTTGCGAATGCCGGTTAGCATTTCTGCTCGCTGTTGGGGTGACAGCCGAGTATTGTATTTTAACATATTTTCTGAATGCAGTCGGATGATAGACAGAGGCGTTTTGAGTTCGTGCGTGATGCCAGTCATAAACCGTACTTTCATTTGCTCGGCTTCTAAAATAGCGCTGACATCATTCAATACAATTGTCCACCCGACAGGGTTGTTATCGATAATAATTGGCGAGACGTAAACTTGCACTGAACGGCTTGTTCCATTTGGTCGAGTCATCTGCACAAATTCGCCTTTTTGCGTATTTTCGGTGGTCAATTGACGGATGTTGTCCCATAAAATAGAGCGAAACGCTGCATCATCAATTGTTTTTTTTGTAACATCTGTTGTAATATTCAATAATGACGCAGCCACATCGTTAATTTTTACTATTTTTCGCTGTGCATCTAAAACCAGTACCCCGTCAGCCATTGTTTTTAAGATGGTTTCTAATTTTGTTTTTTCTTGTTGCAATTCGTTGGTGCGCTGAATAACTTTTTCTTCAACAATTGCATTGATGCGAGCCAGTTCTCGATTTGCTTGCGCGGTTTTCTGCGCTTCGTGATGTGCAGTTAATTCTGCGCGCTTCAGGCGGGCAACGGCTCGCACCCGTGCCAGCAGTTCTTTGCTTTCTATTGGGCGGCTGATGTATTCATCTGCACCCAGTTCCAAACCTTTTGACACCAGTGTTGGTGTGATGGCATGAGAGGTGATGAAAATAACAGAAATGTTACGAGTCGGGTCGGTTGATTTTAATTCGCGGCAAAATGTATACCCGTCCATTCTCGGCATCTGAATATCGCTGAGTACCAGAAACGGCAATTCTGCGCGGGCAACCTGCAAGCCTTCTGCACCGTTATTTGCCGTGAGAACCTCAAATTCGGTTTTTCGGAAAATTAATTGTAATAGTTGCAAGTTTTCAACCGTATCATCAACTACCAAAATTTTATTCAAATTTAATTCAACAGAAAGAGTATCAGATAATAAAGATGAGTGTTCATCCATAGTCTTTTGTCCAGTGTTTGTGGCAAGTTATGATATTATCTTACGCAGTTTGGTGTTTGACAGATGTTCGATATTGTGTTACAGCAGATTTGCTCTCTTTCCCTATCCCCCTTTCCAGAGGGGGAGGGGGTAGTTTTTAAAAGGCATTTGTTGCCAATATATCGTAACGTTTGTTTTGTTAAATTTTCGGCTGCGCAATATCAGTTAAACGTATTGAAACTTTTTGTGTGACTGAATTTCAGTCACGAATTTCCACAAATTTCACGGATTTTTAATGTCTCACCTTACGCAGTTCGAGATTTGACAAGCATTCCATATTGTGT
>JALVZI010000407.1 GCA_027022125.1 Anaerolineae bacterium
GATTAAACGGCTTCACATTGAATTAAATGAAACTTTTACGCTTCTCTTTTTTTTTGCATCGAATTTTCACAAATCTTACAGATTTTATGCTTAAATTTGAGAAATTCGCGTTAATTTGATGCGGAAATCCGGTCAAACAAAAAGTTTCAATAAGTTTATTGAAATACAGTAGCGGGGGTAGGGGCGGCTCGCGAGCCACCCCTACGGATTTTGGCATTATTTCCCTGAGAACCGATTCAGGGGCACGCTGACGCGAGTTTTGAAGCGTGAAACGTGAAACGTGATTTGACACGCCACACACATCACGTTTCACTCGTCACGCATCACTTTTCACTGCCATAAATATCCCGATATTCCGACAAATTTAAATAAATGCGCCGAATGTATGTACGCGGTTCGTCCAGCGGGATGAGCGCCACAAACATATCGAAATCATCGCTGGCTTGCAGCCACCGCTCAACCCGACCGGGTCCGGCGTTGTATGCCGCCAGCGCCGCAAACTGATTCCCCCCCACAAAATCGAGCATCTGCCGGATATACCATGTGCCCATCTGCACATTCAGGTACGGCAGCCACAGCGATTCGGCGGTATAGCCGACCAGCCCCGTCCGCTCGGCGATGTCTGCGCCGGTGGTGGGGATAATCTGCATCAGCCCGCGTGCATCCGCGCCGGAATGCGCATCGGGGTTGAACAAACTTTCCTGCCGCATCAGCGCGAAAACCAGCGCCGGGTCAATTTGCTGAATTGCCGCCTGCGCCGTCACCAAATCCTGATAATAGAGCGGATACACCAGCCGCCGGATGAATTTCGGCACATCGGCGGGGGTGAGCGCGGGCGATAACCGCACCAAATCCTGCGCGCAGAGAATGCTCAGCCGGTACAACCCCCGCTCGCGGAACGCCAGCGAAAGTTGGTACAGCGCGACAGGGTTATCTGCCCAATTGCCGCGCACCGTTTCAAATTCCCCCAATGCTTCTGAACGCAATCCGAGCGCCAGCAGCGCCTCGCCGCGCACAAATGCGGGGTCGTTTTTCAGTTGGATGTCCAATGCGGACAGTTTCGCCGTTTCACTGACCCCTACCCAGTTTTCCAGCCAGATTTCCGCTTCCACCTGCTCCGATGGCGCGGGCGGCGACAAATCGAGCGGCACATCGGGCGACACACCGCGCCCGGCGAGCAAATCTGCGGCGCGCAAACCGTAATAGTTCAGCGGTTGATGCGCCAATTGCGCCAGCAGCGTTTCCGCCTGCGCCGAATCTCCCCGCGCCAGCAACGCTTTTGCCTGCCAAAAACTGGCGGCGCGGGCAAACTCGCTGGCGGGATACTGCATCAGCAAATCCGACCAGTTTTGCTCGGCGGTGGTCAGGTTGTCCGCCTGAAATGCCGCCAGCCCCGCCCAAAAGAGCGCGTCATCGGCATACGCGCCGGCGGGACGGTCGAGCGCCAGCGCGCGGAAATTTTCGGCGGCGGTGGCGAACCGGTCATCCTGAAATTCGATGAGCGCGGCTTTCCACAGCGCTTCATCGGCTTGGGGCAGGGCGGGATTTTCGGTGGCAAAAGCGCGGTACAGCCCGATGGCGTCATCCAACTGCCCGTCCCAACCGAGCGTGCGCGCTTTTTGCAGATTGGCGTCTGCCCAAAATTCGCTGTCGGGAAAATCGGTGATAATGGTGTCGAAAGCGTCAATCGCGGCGGGATAATCACCCAGCGCGCGCAGACTCCAACCCAGCAGCCAGCGGGCGGTGTCGGCGTTTTCGGCGGGCGATGTTTCCAAAAAGCGAGCAAGCGCATCTGCCGCCGGTTGGTACGCACTGCCACCGTAATAATCCACATACCCGCGCTGAAAATCATCCACCGCGAAACCGGCGTTCACCATATCCACCAGCGTCAAATAGGCGTCAAATGTTTTCGGATAGGTGTCCAGCACCGCTTGAAATTGTTTTTCGGCAGCGGCGGTATTTTCCGCTTGCAGATATGCTTCGCCAACGAGCCGCATAATTTTGGCGCGATACGCCGGAATCTGTGCCACATCCAAAATAGTGCGATACTGCGCTTGCGCGCGGTCGAAATTTTCTGCGCCGAGATATGCCTGCGCCAGTTTTTCGCGCAGAGCAACCTGAAAACCGGTGTCGGCGGTGTGGTTCAGCGCGGCGGTGAACGCCTCTGCGGCGGCGGAATACCGTTCTGCCGCCAGCGCGGCGTCTCCCTTCCGCTCGAAAATGTACGCGGCGATGGGGTCATCGGGCAGGATGGCGGCATCATACGCGGCGAGTGTATCGGTGATGGCGCCGGATGATTCCAGCGCGACTGCCAGATTGAATTGCGCGGGACGGGTCAGGTCATCGGCGGGATATTTTTCCACAAATTGTCGGAAGGTATCTGCGGCGGCGGGGCTGTCGCCCAGCGAAAGTTCGGCGCGTCCGCGCCAGTACAGTCCGGCGCGCCGAACTTTCGC
>JALVZI010000408.1 GCA_027022125.1 Anaerolineae bacterium
GCCACGGCGCGGTATCGGCGGTGGCGGAAAATATGCCCCCCGCCGATACCGCGCCGTGGCTGCGGCGGGCGTATCGCGGATTGGGGCAGGCGCAAGAGTCGCTGATGGCGTGGGATGATGCCCGCGAAACATACCGTCGCTGCCGAATTTGGGCGCAGCAGACGGGCAATCGCACGGTGGCGCTGATGGCGCAGTATCGGCTGGCGGCAATGCTGGGGCTCATCGGAGAATTGGAAGAATCTGCCGCGCTGACGGCGCGCATCGCCAAAGAATTGCCCCCCGAAACGCCGCCGGTGGTGGTCAGCGCACAGCACCGCCTGCGGCTGCTGTCGCTGACGCGGGAAACGCCCCCCACATGGACGGAAGCGGGGTTCCCCGTTTTTCAGCCGCAGCCGCTCACCACCGACCGTCCGTGGGAATCGCTGGCGGCATTTTTGGGCGAAGAGCAATCGGCGCAAACACTCAACCTGTATGGATGGACGCTGACGCTGCAGGGGCAAACGGCTGCGGCAGAAGAGACGCTCGATTTGGCGGCAAAACTGGCGGAAACGTACAATCAGCGGGGGGCGCAAGCCACCGCTGCCCATTTGACGGCGCAATTGTGGGATATGCGCGGCGAATACGGGCAGATGACACATGCACTCAACCGCGCGCTGGCGCTGGTGGCGGATATTCCACATTTGCGCTGGATTGTCATTTGGGGGCGCATCCACCGGGCGTATGTGGATGTGCGCTGGAACCGGCTCGACCGCGCGGCGGAGCGGTTTCGGCAGTTGGATGCGGAACTGTCGGGACACACCGCGCTGCGCTCGCACTGGCTCAGTGTGCGGGTGGGACTGGGGCTGCTGGCGATGTTTCGCGGCGAAACAACTGCCGCCGCGCGATATTTCGATACGGCGCAGGAAAATCTGCAAAATTTGTACGCCTCGAATTATGTGGCGCTGTATGTCAGTTTGGCGCGATTGAATCGCCACCGCGGCGAATTTGATGCCGCCGAGCGGGCGGTGGTGCAGGCGATGGCTTTTGCCGCCGAGCGGGGTATGCTGGCGGATTATATCAGCGCGCTGGTGGAAGCCTCTCGTTTTTCGCTGGCAACCGACCAGCCCGCCGAAGTGCTGCATCTGTTGCAGCAGGCGGAAACGGATGCCACCCGCGCCGAGTTGCTCCCGGCGCGGCTTTCGGTGCGGATGGCGATGTATCGCACCTTTCGGCAGATGGACATGCTGCGGGATGCGGCGTGGTTCAAACGGCTTGCCCGCGCCGACCGCGACGCCATCGCCTGCACCATCCCCGACGCCGCCGACCGCGCTGCGTATCTCTCTCGGCAGGATTTGCGGCGGCTGTGAGCGGGTGGTGATTGGAGATTGGTTATTGGTGATTCGCCGTGATGCGTGAAACGTGGTGCGTGATGCGTGAAACGTGATGAGTGATGCGTGATGCGTGATGAGTGATGTGTGAAACTTGCAACTTTGCTGCCCTGCTACCCTGCAACCCGACTTTGGACTTGAAACCTGAAACTCGAAACCAGAAACCTGAAACCAGAAACGTGAAACCCGAAACCCGAAACCCGAAACTCGAAACCCTCATCATTGCCATACTT
Source organism: Anaerolineae bacterium (assembly GCA_027022125.1). Lineage (GTDB taxonomy): Bacteria > Chloroflexota > Anaerolineae > 4572-78 > 4572-78 > JANTHQ01. Next base: position 1,601 of record JALVZI010000408.1, read on the forward strand.
GCTCTGCTGCCGCTGCTATTTTTCTGGCGAATCATCACCCCCAACCCCGCCGACCGGTTGTGGTTGAAAGCGGGTGATTTCACCGAGCAATATTTCCCGCTGCGGACATTTTCGGCGCGGGCGTGGGTGAACGGGCATGTGCCGCTGTGGAATCCGCACATTTTCGGCGGGCAGCCCGGGCTGGCGGATATTCAATCCGGCGTGCTGTACCCACCGCACGTGTTGCAAGCGCTGGCGCTCGGTTGGCACGGCGACGGTTTTCCGCTGGCGGCGCTGCAATGGCAGGTGATTCTCCATTTCTCGCTGGCGGCGGTCGGCGCATATCTGCTGGGGCGATATTGGGCGCGCCGCGCCGGGGCAAGCCGGCGGGTGGCACGATTCGCCGGGGTGGTGGTATCGCTCACATTCACATACAGCGGCTATCTCACCGGATTTCCCGTGCAGCAGATGACCATTCTGCTGGCAAGCGCGTGGCTGCCGTGGGTGATGCTGGCGCTGGCGCGCGCGCTCGATGCGGTGGCAGACGGATTGCCGCGGCGAGTTTCGCTGGCGCGGGCGGGCTGGGCATCGCTGGCGCTGGCAATGGCTGTGCTGGCGGGGCATCCCCAAACCGCGATGTATATTTTTTATCTGACGGCGGCGTATGGGGTGTTTTTTGGTTTCAGATTCAAGGTTCAAGGTTCAAAGTTGCAGGGTAGCAGGGTAGCAGGGTTGCAGAGTAGCAGGGTTGCAAGTTTCACGCATCACGTTTCACGCATCACGCATCACGTTTCACGCATCACGCATCACGTTTCACGCCTCACGCATCACGCCTCACGCCTCACGCATCACGCATCACGCCTCACGTCTCA
>JALVZI010000409.1 GCA_027022125.1 Anaerolineae bacterium
CCCCCTGCCCCCTCCCTCGAAGGGAGGGGGAAAAATCCCCTCCCCCTTTGAGGAGGTGGTTGCCCTGTACTGTTACTCCCTTTTTTGCGTACATTCATCCATTCGCAATTCGTAACTCGCTATTCGCTATTCGTAATTCGTAATTCGCTCATTATCTTACCTCATTTTGCCCGCCAAGAGAAATGCCGTTTGCCATCCGGCGCGGTTGCGGTTATCATGCCACCTTATGAAGATTGCACTGGCTCACGACTGGTTGAATCAAATGGGCGGCGCGGAAAACGTGCTGGAAACGATGGTCGGCATGTTTCCTGACGCGCCGGTGTTCACCACCATTTATGCCCCCGATTTGATGCCCGCCGAGTATCGCACATGGCGTATCATCACCAGTTGGCTGAACCGCGCGCCGGGTATTCATCGCCACCATCAGCCGTATTTGCCACTCTACCCGGCGGCGGTGCGCAGTTTGGATGTGCGCGGGTTCGATGTGATTCTGTCGAACAAAAGCGGGTTCATCCACGGGTTGAATACCGGTTCCGACCAACTGCATCTGTGCTATTGTTTGGCGCCGACGCGGTATGTGTGGGATTACGGTAGTTACGCCCGCCGCGAGCAACTCGGCAGGGTGGCGGATATTGTGCTGTCACCGGTGATTGCCGCACTGCGCCGCTGGGATTTTTCCGCCGCCCAGCGGGTTGACCGGTTCTGCGCCATTTCCACCGATATTCAACAGCGCATCAAAAAATACTACCGCCGCGATTCCATCATCATCCACCCTCCGGTGGATACCGACCGCTTTCAGCCCGTACCGCATCCCGCCGAAGATTACTATTTTATCGTGTCGCGGCTCATTCCATACAAACGGATTGATTTGGCGGTGAAAGCCTTTTCCGAAATGGGAAAACGGCTCATCATCACCGGCGACGGGCGCGACCGTGCCGCGCTGGAAGCCATCGCCGGGGAGACGGTGGAATTTACCGGGCGGCTGCCGTGGGATGATGTGGCGCGGCTGATGGCAAATGCGCGGGCATTCATCTTCCCCGGATATGAGGATTTCGGCATCACGCCGGTGGAAGCGCAAGCCGCCGGGCGACCGGTGATTGCTTTCGGGGCGGGGGGTGCGCTCGATACGGTGGTGGAGGGCGAAACAGGCGTCTTTTTCCGCGAGCAATCGGTGGAAAGTTTGATGGACGCCGTGCAGCGATTCGAAGCGATGCGTTTCGACCCGATGCACATCCGGCGGCACGCAGAAACGTTCAGCACGCCCCGTTTTGAGCGACAATTGCGCGATTGGATAGCAAGCGTTGCCCTAACGTAGGGTTTTCTCTCCATTGATTCTTGCCCCAATGTTGGGCAACCATTATAATAGCCCGCGTTGAATGAACCGATTTTCGGAAAGGAAGTGGTATTTTTGAAAAAGACAGCCAAAAGTTATGCACTTATTTTGATATTGCTGGTTGCTGCCGCGAGTATGGCTTGCGGATACATTGAACCGCTGAAAGAAAAAGTCGCCGGCGCGGGGAATACCGCGCAAACGATCGCCGAGGGAGCCACACCGACCAAAACGCCGCGCCCAACTTTCACCCCCACACCGGACTGGACGCCGACACCGACCGTCACCCTGACACCAATGCCCACACCAACACCCACCATCACGCCCACGCCGACACCCACCGACACGCCCACCCCGGTGCCGCCCACGGCAACCTTCACCCCTGTACCGCCGACCAACACGCCGAAACCGCGTCCGCCCACGGCAACATTCACCCCGGCGCCGCCCACCGCCACACCCACGCCGTCATTTCCGTTTAAATTGGTGGAACAGTATCAAAACAGCACCACATCCAGCCAGTTAACAATGTATATTGCCGTCACCAACGGCAGCAATGTTCCCATTGGCGGCATGAAAATCATCGGCGACCATTCTCCCAGTGGGATGCACTGGGAAAGCCCCGAAACCTGTTTCGATTGGTGCGCGCCCACCGCTCCCGGCGGCGACGCCAAAGTCGGCAACGTAAAATTCGAGCCGCCGGCATATATCGCCGGAACATGGACGCTGAAACTGGTGGATGGCGGCGGCGGGCTGGCTGCCGCACCCGTCACTGTGCCGGTTGACCCGGCAAACCCACAGTGGTATTTCCTGCTGTTCCGGCAATAATTTTTTTCAACCGAATTTAACTGTGTTCATTGCCTCAATATCTTTGGGTATTGGGGCAACATATTTAAAATGAGAGACAAATTATGAAACAAAAAATTATCCCGATACCGATAATCATCGCGGTGATACTGCTTTTCGCCGGATTGGGATGCTCGGTGGGGGCATTGCTGGTGCAAGCCCCCGTTCCAACACCGACCCCAACCAAAACGCCGCGCCCGCTTTTCACTCCGACACTCATTCCAACCGACACGCCCACCCCGACCAACACCCCAACAATGACGCCGGTTCCAAC
>JALVZI010000410.1 GCA_027022125.1 Anaerolineae bacterium
GGTAAACACCCGTCCAACTGCGCTGCAATCGTCCGGCGATGGTTTGCCACACTTTTTGCCGGCGCGACAATTTTCGGCGGGGGAGGGCGCCGCTGCCCCACAGCCGCACCGCCAACCGGCACACCCCGTCGCGGATGTGGTCGGTGATGTCCACCGCCACCCGCGAAAACATCCCCGTGTGGCGCGAAAGTTCGCAGTTGTCCGCGAAAATCGCCGCGCGATAATCCAACCCGTGAAAACGGACGAATGCCCGCTCGCCCGCCGCGAGTGCCAGCGGTATTTCGGTGCGATACCACCAGTCGGCATCGTCCACCCAATCGCTGTTTTGGTGCGGTGGGTCGGCGAGCAAGCCGTTTGCCAGCAGGTCGAGCCGGACATTCCCCGGTACAGTGGCGGGCAGCCATTCACGCACGGCGGCGCGGTCGTCTGCGTGCGGTGCGTCAAACGGCAGGCGGTCTGCCTGCCCGAATTGCCAGTTTTGTTTGGAGAGCGAGAATCGATTGGGCATAGTGAATGAATAATGGATTGCGTGAAACGTGATGCGTGAAAGGGATAGAGATAGAGATAGGGATGGGGATTCGTTGAATCGCTGAAACGTGAAACGTGATGCATGAATCTTGCTACCCTGCTACCCTGATACCTTGCAACCCTGCAACCTTGAACCTTGAACTTTGAACTAAAAACTGACCACTAACCACTGAAAACTGACTGCAACCTTCACTTAAAAATCAACGGCAAATGCGTGCGGTACGGTTCGACCCAAACTTCTGCCGCCCAATGGTTGACGGCGTACCCGTCATCGGCGAAAAGTGTGAGAGGGAAGGTGAACGGATACGGCACGGAAATTACCTGCGTTTGGAAGGTCAGGGTGACGGCGGCATTGCGGGCGACGGGCGTATGCCATTCGAGACGCTGCCCGCTGAACGAACCGCCATTGGTGGCAACCGGTCGCAAATGCGATGGTATGTCGCCCGTCACCGTGACCATCGGCGCGGCGGCGATGCCGCTATTTTCCAGCCGCAGGGTGTAGGTGATGACATCGCTGATGGCGGCACGGGTGTTCTGTGTGGTTAGGGTGCTGTGTGCCCAATCGGCGGTGTTGACCCCCACCGTTGCCCCCCGCTCGAATGTCAGCCGGTGTGCGGGGATGGTCAGCCAGCCGATTTGCCGCGCCGCCGTGCTGTATGGCACGCCAACTCCGACCTGCGCGCGGTATGTCAGCGTGACCGGCTGCACCGGCGAAATTTCGCCCTGCCACAAAACCTGCCCACCGGATTCGGTCGCGCCGCCGGTGGCACTGCCTGCCACCAGACTCAACGGCGCGGGGAAAGTGGCGGTGAACACCGTTTGGACGGGTTGCAGCCCGTCATTTTCCAGCACGGCGGTATAGGTGATGATGTCTCCCTCTGCGGCGGCGGTTTTATCGGCGGTGATGGTAGACTGTCCCAGCCAACTCAACCAGCCGACAGTCTGCCGCAGCAGGTCGGTGCGGTCGGGTTCGGCAATCAATTCCGGTCCGAAAGCGAAAAATGCGGTGTGCCATGTACCCGTCACCGTGCCGAAATTGGTGGCGGCGATGGGGTAGCCGCGACTGCCCATAAATGAGGCGTCGGCGTGCGCGGTGGGGGTGATGCTGTCCGTCCAATTTTGGTAGCCGGGCGGAAAATCGAGCGGATAACTGCCCAGCCCGTCGCCGATGGGATTGCCCGCCACCGCCGAAACCATCGTGGAGGTGAGATAATCGGAATGGCTGTCTACCCCGAAATAATCGCGGGCGAAATCATCGGGCTGGTGGTCGGGCAGGTTCCACAAATATTCCTGCCCGGAAAACGCCAGCCGCCCGCCGCTATCCAGATATTTTTGCAGCGTTTCTTCCTCTGCCTGCGTCAGCGGGTCGAACCAATCGTAACCGGTGAACCACACAATTTGCGGATAGTGCTGCAAAATGGCGAGCGGCGGTGTGCCCTGCGCTTCGCCGTGCTGCCCCTGCACATGCCACACATCGAATTGAAAGCCCGCCGCCGTGAGCGATTGGGTGAACGCGCCTTCAAAATCGTACCAGCGGTCATCATCCACCAATAGCAGCGGCGCGGGTGATTTGGTGGTGCGGGTTATCTGTGTGGTTAGGGTCGGGAATCGCCCGGATTGCATGGTGAGCACCACCGTGTCGCTGGCATCACGGACGGCATCGGCGGGGACGGTGACGGTGAAATTGACCCACGCCGTTTGGCACGGCGCCAGCGATACCGTGTCGCTGATCAAATGGGTTTCCCACTGATGACTGCCGAGCGACAGGGTGAGTGTGTCGGTGAGACCCGTTTCGGCGGTGTTGAACAGCCGCACGGTGTGGGTGACAATTTCGCCAAAATTGCCGACCCGCGTTTCGGTGCGGGGCAAAACTTCCAGCCCGACCGCCTGCCGTGGCGATTGAAAATACGC
>JALVZI010000411.1:0-2728 GCA_027022125.1 Anaerolineae bacterium
TGAGCACCACCGTGTCCCTGGCATCACGGACGGCATCGGCGGGGACGGTGACGGTGAAACTGACCCACGCCGTTTGGCACGGCGCCAGCGATACCGTGTCGCTGAGTAAATGGGTTTCCCACTGATGACTGCCGAGCGACAGGGTGAGTGTGTCGGTGAGACCCGTTTCGGCGGTGTTGAACAGCCGCACGGTGTGGGTAACAATTTCGCCAAAATTGCCGACCCGCGTTTCGGTGCGGGGCAAAACTTCCAGCCCGACCGCCTGCCGTGGCGATTGAAAATGTGCCAGCGTGCGACTGATGACGGCGGCACGGTCGGCGGCGGTGGCAATCCCTTCCACCCCGAAGGGGAGCACGACCGCACGATACGGCAAGCAGTGTCCCACCGTTTGCCCGGCGTTGCTGCCATCGGGATATGCCAGTGCGGGCGCGGCGAAATCGGGGTCGGGCAGGGCGAGCACGTCCGGCGTTTGCTGGTTGTTCGCGCCATCGCCGCCGGAAATGGCGAATGTCAGTCCGCTGAAAATGTTGTCGGCTATGGCGGTGACCGTTTGCGGGTCGGTTTCGCGCAGAAAATTGGCTTTCAGCATGTCGTGCAGATATGGCGCGTAAAAAAACACCGAACCGCCGCCATCGAAAAATGCCACATCCTGCCCGCTGAGCAGTAAATTGCCGCCGCCGGTCAGATAGTCGGTCAGCGCATCACCCGCGCCGACAAATCCCGGCGAATCGAATGGCGCAGACCACAGTACCGCATCATACGCCGCCAGTGTGGTCGAAACGGGCACATCGGCGGCAATATCGGCGATGCGCCGCGTGTGATACGGCAAATCGAGCGCATCGAGCGCCCGTTGGTAGAAGGCGATTTTCCCGGCATTGTACCAGGCGCCGCTGTCTACCAGCAGGATGGTCGGGGCGGGGGAGAGCGAAAAATCGCGGGTGGTGGTCGCCCCCACCGAAACGGGGACGGCGGCGTGCGCCACGCGATGCCCCCACGCGGTGACGGTCAGCGTGTAACTGCCGGCGGGGAGCGCCAGCGAAAAATTGCCGTGTGCGGTAGCGGTGACGGGCGTATTTTCCACCGTGACGGTGGCGGTCAGCGGCGTGCCCGTTCCCGATTCGGTGATTTGCCCGCTGATGTTTCCGGTGGGCAGCGGGGTCAGCGCGAAATTTTCGGTGATGACCGTGCCCGTCACCACCGAAATGCCGCTGTGCGTTTGAGATTCAAACCCGAAAGCGGCGGCGGTCACATCATAATTGCCCGCCAGCACCCCGCGCCGAAACGTGCTGTCGGCGGCGATGGCGGTGGTTGCGGTCAGTCCCGCGTGTCGCGGCGCAAAAGTCACCGTGCCGAACCCGACCGGCGCAGCGGTGGCAGCATTCGTAACCTGCCCGGTCACGGTTCCGGCATTCAGTGCGAGTTCCACTGCCGCCAGTGCGTCAATCCTGCCCCAACCATAATCATTATTGGGGACGGGACTGCCCAGCGCCAGCGCGGTTTCGGTCAGAATGCGGCGCGCGTCGGTGAAAACCAGCGCGGGATTGGCTTCTTTCATCAGCGCGATGGTTCCCGCCACATGCGGCGCAGCCATTGACGTGCCATTGTATGCGCCAAACGCGCCGCCCGGCAGGCTGGAAACCACGTCCACCCCCGGCGCGGACACATCCGGTTTGATAACCCCGAATGGCGACGGACCGCGTCCCGAAAAATAGGCTATCAGGTCATCGGCATCGGTAGCGCCGACCGCCAGCGCGTTGGGATAACTGCCCGGCGCGCCGACCGTGCCCGCCGCCGAGCCGCTGTTCCCCGCCGCAAAAATGGCGATGATGCCCGCTGCGTTCAAATTGGCAACATCGGTGGCAAATGCCTCGGTGCTGCCGTCGCCATTTGACCATGAATTGTTGACCACATCCGGCGCCAGTGCGGGATTGCCATCGGGCGCGAGTACCCATTCAAATGCCGCGTGCAGCCAACTTTCCGCCGCCTGCCCGCTGCTATTGAACGCCCGCACCGCAATCCAGCGCGCGCCGGGCGCCACACCGATACCGTCCTGCCCAACCATCGTCCCCATGGTGTGCGTGCCGTGCCCGTTGGTGTCCACCGGATAGACCGCGCCGCCACCGGTGGCATCGAACCAGTTGCCGCCATTCTGCGGCGGCACGGTATCGTTGATATAACCGCGATAGCGTGTTTTCAGATTGGGATGGAAAAAATCCACGCCGGTATCAATGTTTGCCACCACCACCCCGTCGCCGGTGATGCCCAGCGATTGCCACACTGTTTCCGCGCCGATTTTCTCGATGCCCCATTCGAGCGTGCCCGGCGTGCGGGCGGTTTCCGCCACCGAAACCGGCGGGAGGGAAATGGTTTCATCGGGACGGATGCGCGCCACATCATCGCGCTGTGCCAGCGACAGCAGCGTTTCGCCGGAAACGGATGCCGCCACCGCGTTCACAATCCACAGCGGGCGGATGTCGGCGGCTGTGCCGCGCGCGGCGGCGGCAGACAACTCGGCACGCACACCGGCTTGACTCGCGGCGGCGGTGCGTGCCAAAATTGACCCGCGATTGCTCCATAGCCTAACTACAGAGCACACCCGCGCAGCGGTCATCATCGAATTGAAAGCCCAACCGGTGCTGCCGAGATTTCCGGCGGGCACAGACACGCTCACCCGCCGCGACGCCATCCGCCAAACGCTGCAAAATACCGCCGCCGCGAGTCAAGCCGG
>JALVZI010000411.1:2738-8063 GCA_027022125.1 Anaerolineae bacterium
GTGTGCTCTGTAGTTAGGCTATGGAGCAATCGCGGGTCAATTTTGGCACGCACCGCCGCCGAAAGTTGGGGTGCGGGCGGGGGCGGGTCGGCGCGCGACAAGCTCAACCCGGCAAACAGCACCATCGCCAGCGATAAAATCAGAACGGTGGAGAATTTGGTTAATTTGTTATTTGTCATTTGTCATTCGTCATTCGTTCAGTTGGTTGTTGGTTAATTGTTCAAAGTTCAAGGTTCAAGGTTCAAAGTTGCAGGGTAGCAAGATTGCAGAGTTGCAAAGTAGCAGGGTAGCAAATCTCACTTGCTCACCTGCTCACTTTCTCACCGGCACACTTTCCATTCACTGAATCGCCCATTCGTATGTTATAGTTTGATTGTACTGTCAAACTCAAATCGGCAAAATGGAGACAGATGATGATTTTGGTTACAGGCGCGGCGGTGAAACGCGCCAATTGAGTGGACAAGCCGCTGACGAGCAATACGCTTACGCCATTAACGGCGGACAGGCAAGCATTACCGCCTCTCTCCACGCTGTCGACGCTGTTGGCAATCGCGGCCCAGTCGCACTTTTCCGGCTTACCAAAGACGTTGCGCCGCCCGTCTCTACCGCCAGCGCGCCCGCTTTGGTCAACACCCCCCTTATTTCAGTAAGTTGGACGGCAAGCGATGCGCTGTCCGGCGTAGCAAGCGCCGCACTCTGGTATCGCTACAATGCGGAAAACTGGACAAAAAGCGCGCTTAACCAAAACGGAACGGCGGGAACATTCCGCCTGCTTCCGCCGCGCGGCGACGGACGCTATGATATTGCCGTTCGCGCTGTGGATAGGGTGGGTAATTTAGAAGCATTACCCGCTGCGCCTCACACAACGGTAATTTACGACACCACGCCCCCCACAGCGACCATTGCTGTTCCGGCGACAGTTTTTACCGTTTCCAACTTCATTGTTTCCTGGAACGGCTCTGATGCCACGTCGGGCGTACAGACCTACGACATTGACTATCTTGTGGACGGCGGGGATTGGCAAGACTGGCTTGTTGAAAATCAGGCTGGCACAGCGACATTTAACGCGCCAAGTGGGGTCTATCGTTTTCGGGCGCGGGTCATTGATTACGCCGGAAACGTAACGGTTGCCGAAACGAATGAGATAACGGTTGATTTGGACGCACCCACGGTGACAATTGTGGTTCCCGCCGGCAGATTAACCTCCACTCCCTTTAATGTCCGCTGGTGGGGGGACGCTACCGATATTGCGGCGTATGAGGTACAATATCAGAACGTATTCAGCACGGTGTGGAGAACGTGGTTGGGCAATACGCTTCAAACTAGCGCCGAATTCAGCGGGAAAGGGGGCGAGGTATACCGTTTTCGGGTTCGCGCCATCGACCGCGCCGGCAACGTCGGCGACTGGGCACAGAGCGATCTAGTTTCCGCCAAGCGCGTGACTAAGTACTACCTGCACGGCAGCTCTCGCGTTGCTATGCGGAAAGATGGCGACGTGTACTATTTGCACAACGACCACCTCGGCAGCATCGCCCTCACCACCGACAATACCGGCAACGCCGTTTCCCAAGCGCGCTACAACCCCTACGGCAGCGAGCGCTGGCACAGCGGATTCGCCCCCACCGACTACACCTTCACCGCCCAGCGACTCGACAGCTTTGGGCTGCTCGATTACCACGCCCGCTATTACGACGCCACACTGGGGCGCTTCATCTCGCCGGACAGTGTCGTGCCGGATTACGCCAATCCGCAGGATTTGAACCGGTATTCGTATGTGCGGGGTAATCCAGTGCGGTTCACCGATCCGAGTGGGCACGCGCTGGAGTGTGGCGGTGGAATTGATGAATGCAACTCTCACCAATATACCAATCCCAGTGGAAATTATGCTTCGCCTGCGCAAGTTGACGCAGCGGTAGAAACGGCGGGAACCGTTGTTGAGATTGGTGCCATCGCAGCAACAGCAGCGGTCGCAGGGGAGTATTTCGGTGCAGAAACCATCAAAGATACGGCTATCTGGGCAGCCAGAAAAATGGCGACTAAACAATTTATGCTACGAGCCGGTGTCAGCGGAACAGCCGGAGTGGTGGGAGATATGATTGGGCAAAAAGCATCGGTAGGTAGTTATGATTGGAGACGAATCCCCGGTGTATTTGTGCCAAATGCGCTCGGTGGTGGATGGCTGGGAGAAGGGTATGATGTGTTGCAAGGTGGAAATCTTGCAATGCGTGCCGCACGCATCAGTGCAGCGGGTGCAACAAACATTCTGGTTAGCGGGGCTCAACGCCGTTTTGTTGGTGAAGAAAATTCGTTGAATATGGCAGAAAGCGATTTGGTTATTGGAGCAGTAAGTGGAAGTACAGGGGAAGTCATATCACCACTACTGGCAACACGGACAAAATGGAATGGAACCGTTGTTGAATCTGTATCATCTTTTTTTACCCATACAAATTTTTTGTCAGCTGCGAAACAATGGTTTGAAACAGTGTTCTGATAGGAAACCAAAAAATGTTTGAAAATAAAAAAACTGTCATTATTTTATTGGGGTTTAATTTAACCATTCTAACGATATGGGCTGTTAGGCAAGGTATGTCAGTTCCGCGAGCACTTTTCTTTGCACTATTGGTTGCAATTGCAATATTAGGTGTAACGATAGCTTTTTCTATGCCATTCATTTTTATAAAATGGTTGAAAAAACGAAAAAAGTAAACTACCACCGGCTAGAAGCCGGTGGCTTTAACCCGCGACTGGAAGTCGCCTAAAGTTACCGACCAAATGATACCGGATATCGAATCTGATTGCCGCATTTCTCGTTTGTATTTCTCACAAATCTCGCTATATCGGCTAATTGGTCCAACCAAAATATCGGGCATCACTCTTTTGTTGCAAACATAACACCATTGTGGTGTTGAAACATCCACCTGAAGGCGGGGGTTTTAAACCCAATTTACAGACAATAAACCAACTGTTACTGGTAGCATGTATCAACAAGTGCGCCAGCGCGAAGCCTCCCCTGTGGGGACACTCCTTACGGCAGCGAACGTTGGAACGACGGCAACACCGCCCCCACCAACTACAACTTTACCGGCCAGCGGTTGGACGGCTTCGGATTGCTCGATTACCACGCCCGCTACTACGACGCCACGCTGGGGCGCTTCATCTCGCCGGATACGGTGGTTCCCGATTACGCCAATCCGCAGGACTTGAATCGCTACTCGTATGTGCGGGGTAATCCGGTGCGGTTCACCGATCCGAGTGGGCACGCGTTGGAGTGTGGCGGTGGAATTGATGAATGCAACTCTCACCAATATACCAATCCCAGTGGCAGTTATGCCTCGCCTGCCCAAGTTGACGCGGCGGTTGAAACGGCGGGAACCGTTGTTGAGATTGGCGCCATCGCAGCAACAGCGGCGGTCGCAGGGGAGTATTTCGGTGCAGAAACCATCAAAGATACGGCTATCTGGACAGCCAAGAAAATGACAACCAAACAATTTATGCTACGAGCCGGTGTCAGCGGAACAGCCGGCGTGGTGGGAGATATGATTGGGCAAAAAGCATCGGTAGGCAGTTATGATTGGAGACGAATCCCCGGTGTATTTGTACCGAATGCTCTCGGTGGGGGATGGCTGGGAGAAGGTTATGATGTGCTGCAAGGTGGAACTCTTGCAATGCGTGCCGCACGCATCAGTGCGGCGGGTGCAACAAACGTTCTGGTTAGCGGAACTCAACGCCGTTTCACGGATGAACAAAATTCACTAAATATAGCAGAAAGCGATTTCCGCATCGGGGTAATGAGTGGAGTATTTGGAGAAGTTGTTCCAATTGCGTTAGAAGCACGCACTAGTCTAGATGGAAGTCATGTAGAGGCTATATCATCCTTTTTCACACATACCAGTTTTGTATCTCTTGCATCTGATGTCACCCAGTGGATAAAAAACAGTTTGATTTTTAATATGGGCGAAAGAAAATGAAGCATAAAACACGAGATATGACGATACTTGTAAGTATAGCACTGATAGCCGCAGCAGGATTGGGTATCAGTAAAGGGATGTCATTACTTGACGCAATTCTCTTTGCAATAGTGCTTTCTTTGATGATATTCGTTATATACATTCCATTAGTATTGTTTCAGAAATGGGTTGATCGGAAACAAAGAAAATAACCAATTGCCACCTTCACCGCCCAGCGACTCGACAGCTTTGGGCTGCTCGATTACCACGCCCGCTATTACGATGCCACACTGGGGCGCTTCATCTCGCCGGACAGCGTGGTTCCCGATTACGGGAATCCGCAGGATTTGAATCGGTATTCGTATGTGCGCGGCAATCCGGTCAGGTTCAATGATCCGAGTGGGCACGCGCTGGAGTGTGGCGGTGGAATTGATGAATGCAACTCTCACCAATATACCAATCCCAGTGGCAGTTATGCCTCGCCCGCCCAAGTTGACGCGGCGGTTGAAACGGCGGGAACCGTTGTTGAGATTGGTGCCATCGCAGCAACAGCGGCGGTCGCAGGGGAGTATTTCGGTGCAGAAACCATCAAAGATACGGCTATCTGGACAGCCAAGAAAATGACAACCAAACAATTTATGCTACGAGCCGGTGTCAGCGGAACAGCCGGCGTGGTGGGAGATATGATTGGGCAAAAAGCATCGGTAGGCAGTTATGATTGGAGACGAATCCCCGGTGTATTTGTACCAAACGCGCTGGGGGGTGGATGGTTTGGAGAAGCGTATCCAAAACTAGGAAATGCAGTATACCGCATTGGAGCAGCTGGTGCAACCAATGTTATAGTGAGCGGTGCTCAACGGGAGATGACAGGGGAACAAAATTCTTTTGCTACAGCTGGAGATGACCTAATTCTCGGTGTAGCGAGTGGATTCTTGGGAGAAAGAATATCAGCTGGGCTCGTCAAGCACACTAAATGGAGTGGTACATTCATCGAGTCACTGTCTTCGTCACTATCTCATACAAACATTTTGTCTGCGGCAAAAAATATCATAAATCAACAAATTAACCAGTGGTTTGGGGAATAGAGGTAACGTATGAAACTGTCTGCAAAACAAAAGAAAAAACTAGGACTTACGCAAAATAGTTGAGATTGGTATAATAGCGGTATGAAAAAGAAACTTACACACTGGGATTATTGTCAATTTTTGTTGGTCAGTCAGGTCAATTACACACAAACGTACTTTGCCGCGTACAGTGAACAATTCAGCCACGACCGGGTCAATCGGTTTATGCGAGAGAATAATCTCACGCCGCGTGAGCTGCGAAAGCACGTGCGCCACGATCTTGAGCTCTCGGAAAACGGCTATATTTTGTTTGA
>JALVZI010000412.1 GCA_027022125.1 Anaerolineae bacterium
CGGTTGCCAATCAAGCCATTATCGAGTATGCTCCCGAACATAAAGGTGCGGAAGCATATCAGCAATTGGCGAAAATTTTGATGAAACAGAAGAAAGGATAATCCACACAATGGCAGATTATATCGAAACCAGTGTTGGTAAAAAGAAAATTTTAATCGAAGTGAATGACAATCGGGGGCACGTGGGGTTTGGCGTGCAACAAACGCACGAAGAGAAAAAACAGAAGGCGGATAAAGCCTATACCCAAGCGATGGATACCATCCGATTGGCGGCAGAAGGCGTGCTGAACACTCTGAACGAGATGGAAACCAAACCGGATAGAGTAAAAATAGATTTCGCCATCAAAATTGACCCCGGTGCCGGCGCGATGCTCGCTCGCGCCGATAGCCGCGATGCGCAATTGCGGGTGTCGCTGGGGTGGGAAAACCCGCCGGAAAAAGAACCCGAACCCGCCGCCGAAGAATCGGAAGCATAGCCCCGCCCAAATAACGTTCATTAAAAATACCGCAAACGCTGCGGTATTTTTTTTTCGTGAGCGGAAAACGGGCATATAATTTGGCGCAGGTTGCCATCAACCGGTTTTACCGCCGCGAAAAAACATTCAGGAGAAAACCAATGGACTTTGATATGTCCCCGGAATTGAAAATGCTGCTGTCGACCATTCGGGAATTTGTGGAAGAGGAAATCATCCCGCTGGAACGACCGTTTTTAGACCACGATTATGAAACGCTGATGCCACAGTTGGAGGCGGCGCGGCAAAAAGCCAAATCGCTGGGGCTGTGGCTGCCGCAAATTCCGCGAGAGTATGGCGGAATGGGGCTGTCGCTGGTGGAACACGGGCACGTGAGCGAGGTTTTGGGGCGTTCGCTGTTGGGGCATTATGTTTTTAACTGCCAAGCGCCCGACGCCGGAAATATGGAAATTCTCATTGAGCACGGCACACCGGAACAAAAAGAGCGCTATTTGATGCCGCTGCTGCGCGGCGAAATTCGCAGTTGTTTTTCGATGACCGAACCGGAAAATCCCGGCTCGAACCCCACGTGGATGAGCACTGTGGCGCGGAAAGATGGCGACGATTATGTGATTACCGGTCACAAATGGTTTTCCACTGCCGGAGACGGCGCGACATTCGCCATTGTGATGGCAATTACCGACCCGAAAGCCGAACGCTATCGCCGCGCCAGCCAAATCATCGTCCCCGCCGATACGCCCGGTTTCCGGTTGGTGCGCAACACCTCCGTTATGGGCGAGCGCGGTTTCGGGTGGGCAAGCCACGCCGAAATTATGTATGATGACTGCCGCGTGCCGCAGAGCAATCGGCTGGGTGGCGAGGGCGACGGGTTCACCATTGCGCAGGAACGGTTGGGACCGGGGCGCATCCATCACTGTATGCGCTGGATTGGCATTTGCGAGCGTGCTTTCGATTTGATGTGTTCGTATGCCACACTGAGAGAAATTGCGCCGGGGCGTCCGCTTGCTGGTCAGCAGACCATCCAAAATTGGGTGGCGGAAAGCCGCGCCGAAATTAACGCCGCGCGTCTGTCGGTGCTGCACGCCGCGCAAAAGATTGACCGGCACGGGCAGTATCACGCCCGCGATGAGATTTCGCTGATAAAATTTTATGTCGCCGGCGTTTTACAGCGCGTGCTCGACCGCGCCATTCAGGTTCACGGCGCAATGGGGATGACCGATGAACTGCCGCTGGCATACTGGTATCGCCACGAGCGCGCCGCCCGCATTTACGATGGCGCGGATGAGGTACACAAGCGTTCCGTCGCCCGCCGCGTCCTTCGCGGTTATGGCGCAAACGTGTAACGGAGGAAAGTTATGTCGAGCAGCCCGGATGAAGTGATTACCCCGCGCAAAGGGGAAGAATTGAATGTGGAAAATCTGCAAGCGTACCTGCGGGAAAAACTTGGCTTGCGCGGCACGCCGGAAATCAGACAATTTCCCGGCGGATTTTCAAATTTGACATACCTGCTGCGTATTGACGGCAACGAATTTGTGCTGCGCCGCCCCCCGTTTGGCGCGAACATCAAATCGGCGCACGATATGCGGCGCGAATATACCGTGCTGTCGCATTTGCAACCGGTGTACAGCAAAATTCCGAAACCGCTGCTGTACTGCGATGATGATGCGGTTATCGGCGCGCCGTTTTATGTGATGGAACGGGTGAAGGGTGTTATTTTGCGCGCCAGCCCCGCCCCCGCCGAGCGCCCGTCGCCGCCGGAAATGCGCCGGATTGCCGACTCGCTGATAGAGAGTTTCGCCGAATTGCACGCGGTGGACATCAATGCCGCCGGTCTGGCTGATTTCGGGCGGGCGGAAGGATATGTTCGGCGGCAAATTGAAGGTTGGACGCGCCGTTACCTCAAAGCGCGCACGGATGATGTCCCCGAAATTGAACGCGCAGCGCAATGGTTGGCAGACAACC
>JALVZI010000413.1 GCA_027022125.1 Anaerolineae bacterium
TGTGGTTGGTGAAGGTGGGCATGGTGTCGCAGCCGGTTGTGTCGGCTTGGTCGGAGGCCGTGTCCACCCCGCCGGCGATAGACATATGCGCGCCCAGTTTCGGCATAAAAAACTCCTTTCGGGTTGGGTTGTTTGTTTCGTTGCACTAAACTCTATCAGAGCGTTGCCAAAAAGACAAATCCATAATATACTACCCAAAATTTGTAAGGTATGCACAAAAAAGCCTATGTTCACACTTCGAGATTTGCTCAATAACCCCATTTTTTCCACTGCAAAAATAGTCGCCGGTGAAGGCGGATTGTCGCATATGGTCAAATGGTCGCATATTGTGGATTTGCCGGATGTGGTGTCGGTGGCGGGGGAGGGACCCCAACTCATCATCACCACCGGGCAAGCCATCCCCGCCGATACTGCCGCGCAGGAAAAATTTATTTCAGATATGGCGCGCGCCGGATTGAGCGGCATCATCGTGTCGGTGGGCGGAAATTTCCTGCAAGAAATTCCGCAGCCGATGATTGACGCCGCCAACCGCTTCGATTTCCCCATCATCACCGTGCCCAGCGAAGTCCGTTTCATCGAAATTACCCGCACCATTCACGAGCAACTGGTCAGCGAGCAATATGCCCTGCTGAAACGCTCTGACCATATCCACCAAACGCTGGTGCAAATTGTGCTGGAAGGGGGCGGGCTGCAAGATTTGGCAAAAGCGCTGGCGCAGTTGGTCAATCGCTCGGTGACGATTGAAGACCCCGATTTGAATGTGCTCGCGTCGGCAGAATTTGGCGAAGTTGACCCAGCCCGCCAGCAGAGCATCAAACGGGGGGGCACACCGGCATTCATCCGCGAGTTTGTGCGCGAGCAGGGTATTTTAGACCGGTTGAACCAAAGCCTGAAACCGACCAAAGTTCGCGCTTTTCCCGAACACGGGATGACCAAAGAGCGAATTGTCGCGCCGATTGTGGTGGAGCGGAAGGTTTATGGTTATCTGTGGCTCATTGCCACCGATGAACCGCTGGATGAATCGGACACGATGACCATCGAGCGGGCGGCAATTGTGGCGGCGCTGATTATGCTGAAAGAGGATGCCATCCGCCAAACGGAAGCTCGCTTGCAGGCGGATGTCATTTCGCAATTGCTCAGCGATGAGCCGCATTCGCTGGCGCTGGCGGATAAAGCCAACCGGTTGGGGCTCGATTTGCAGCAGGCGCAGCGGGTAATGCTGCTACATCTGCCCGTTGACACCCTGCCGTCGCTGCGAACGGCAGACAAACTCCGCCCGCTGATTCGGCAGTACACCACCCGCGCCATTTTGCAGCCGTTGGGGGGCAATTTCATCCTCATTTTGCCCGATGAAGTTGATGAAAAACATCTGGCGGAATCGCTGGTTTCCACATTCAACGGTTTGAAAATCGGCATTGGCAATGTTGCTCCCACACTGATGGATTTGTCGGAAAGTTACCGGCAGGCAAAAGAGGCGCTGGAAGTGGGTGAAGCATTATCTACTTCCGAATCCATTTTCCGCTTTGCCGATTTGGGTTTTCTGCACTGGCTGTATCTGCTGCCCACCAAAGCGGGCAACGGCAACCGGTATGCCGACCAAGTCCGTCTGCTGGCAACCGAAGAGCGCGCCGAGCGCGCCCAATTGCTGCGCACGCTGGAGGTTTTTCTGGATTATGGCGGCAACGCCGCCGAAACCGCCCGCGAATTGCACATTCACCGCAACACGCTGGCATACCGCGTCAAACAGATTGAAACGCTGTGCGGCGTCTCGCTGAACGACCCGCAGGTGCGGGTGAATTTGCAAATTGCCATCAAAGCCTACCGGCTGATGAAGCGGAATTCGGAAGAAGAGGCGTAAAAATGGCGATTTCCATCGAGCGGGCGCGGCAATTTTATGAAAACGATTCGGCGCACGATTTTGACCATGTGTTGCGCGTGCTGGCAAACGCCGAAAGAATTGCCGCCAGCGAATCGGGGGTCGATATGGCGGTGTTGCGCACTGCCGTTCTGCTGCACGATATTGCCCGTGCCGAACAGCAGCGCACCGGCAAAGACCATGCCGCCGAAGGGGCGCGGCGCGCGCGAGAAATTTTGGCAAACGAGCCGCCCGCATTTGTGCAAGCCGTTAGCGACGCTATCGCCAGCCATCGCTTTCGGGTGGAAAAGCCGCCACAGTCCATCGAAGCCAAAATTCTGTATGATGCCGACAAGCTCGACTCCATCGGCGCGGTGGGGGTGGCGCGGGCTTTTGCGTATAGCGGGTATCGCGGCGAGCGGTTATGGGCGGAAGATGGCAACGGCGCACACACGGCATTTCAGGAATTTAAAAGGAAGTTGGTTAAATTGAAAGACAAACTACTCACCCCCTCGGCGAGAAAAATCGCCGAGCAGCGACATCAATTTATGGTTGCCTTTTTTGAGCAAATGGCGGCGGAAGTGCGGGGCGAACGATGATAACGACCGCCACGTTTGTGCAAAATTTAAAACTCGCACTGCAAAAACCGTTGCCGGGCGCGGACGGGCAAGCGCCACTGTCGCCGGAGGGACGCTATCCGGCAGACCGTCTGCTGGAAATTCCCGATAATTACCGCGAAGGGGCGGTGCTGCTGCTGCTCTATCCCCGCAGCGACAACCAATTCTATTTTGTGCTCACCCGTCGCGCGGAATATAACGGCGTGCACAGCGGGCAAATTTCGCTGCCCGGCGGCGGGCGCGAACCCGGCGAATCGTTCCCGAATACCGCCCTGCGCGAAACATGGGAAGAAGTCGGCGTGCCGACGAATCGCATTTCCATTTTGGGCGGATTGACTCGGCTGTACATTCCCCCCAGCAATTACATGGTTTACCCGTTTGTGGGTTACACCCCCGCCGAGCCGGTTTTTCGCCGCGACCGGCGCGAAGTGGCAGAAATTATGCAGGTGCCGCTATCCGTCATTACCGACCCGCACAATCGGCACGTTGAAATGCGCGACCACCCGCAATTGGGGCGCGTCCGCATCCCGTATATGCTCATCCACGGCTATAAAGTGTGGGGCGCAACCGCTATGATTTTAAGCGAATTTAGTGAACTTTTGCGTGCCAACGTGATGCGTGAAACGTGAAAACGTGATGCGTGACTTTGGACGTGAGACTTGAGACCAACTTGCAACCCTGCTACTCTGCAACCTTGAACTTTGAACCTGAAACCCGAAACCCTTACCATGACAACCATTCTGGCAATCGAAACATCATGCGATGAAACCGCCGCCGCGGTCATCGAAAACGGACAAATCATCAAATCGAATATTGTCGCATCGCAGATAGAAATTCACCGCCGATATGGCGGCGTGTTTCCCGAAGTAGCGTCGCGGCAGCATATTTTGGCAATCGATACCGTCATCCGTGATGCGATGGCGCAGGCAAACACCGATTTTTCGGCGGTGGATGCGGTCGCCGTTACCCGCGGACCGGGGCTGGTCGGCAGTTTGCTGGTGGGGGTAAACGCCGCCAAAGGGCTGGCGCTGGCGCAAAATCTGCCGCTCATCGGCGTGAATCATCTGGAAGGGCATTTGTATTCCAACTGGCTGCAAACGGGTTCGAAACCGGTGGAAGTTGTGTTTCCGGTGCTGGTGCTGATTGTTTCCGGCGGGCATACCGAGTTGGTGCTGATGCGCGGACACGGCGATTACGAAATTTTGGGGCGCACCATTGATGACGCTGCCGGAGAAGCCTTCGATAAAGTGGCGCGGTTGCTGGGGTTGGGTTATCCCGGTGGACCGGCGGTTCAAAAAGCGGCGGTGGGCGGCGACCCCACCGCATTCAATTTGCCGCGGGCAACCACCAAACGCCCGTATGATTTCAGTTTTTCGGGATTGAAAACGGCGGTGCTGCGACTGGTTCAGCGCTACCAAAAATCGCTGAAACGCCCGGCTGACGCGGCAAAACCGGCGCCGGCAGCAGACAATTTACCCGTGGCGGATATTGCCGCCGGGGTGCAGTGGGCAATTGTGGATGCGCTGGTGCAGAAAACCGCAACTGCCGCCGAATCGTTCGGGGTGAAAGAGGTGTTGCTGGCGGGGGGTGTCAGCGCGAATGGCTTGCTGCGCGAGCAGATGTCGGCGCGGTTGGGGGTTCCGGTGCGCTACCCGCCCATCTTTCTGTGTACCGATAACGCGGCGATGATTGGTGCGGCGGCATATCGGCATTTTTTACGCGGTGAATTCTCCGATTTCGGGCTGGATGTGACACCCAATCTGCGGTTGAGATAAAAATCACAACCAGATTTGACAAAGGTACGGGAGGCTTGTATAATGTTTCACAAACAATAGATTTCTCCTTTCTTGTTGTTGTTTGCCTCCCCTCCTTATGCAAGCGCCCCGACGAATATCGGGGCGCTTCTGTTTGGGTGGTTGGTTTTTAGTTCAAAGTTCAAGGTTTCTGGTTTCGAGCTGATTGACTGACAAATTTTTTTCTGACACCGGTTTTGCGGATTATCTTCGATTATGTTATGGCAAATCTCGGTTTGATAAAAAATCCACCACAACTATTTACAAATTTTAAATGTCATTCCGGAATTTCCCGCAGGGAAATATCCGGAATCCACAGCAAAAAATAGTGGATTCCCGCTTTCGCGGGAATGACATCATAAAAATTACCGATGATTTTTGTAATTTTGACACACTTTTCAAAAGTTTCATTTAGTTCATTTTAAATGTCATTCCGGAATTTCCCGCAGGGAAATATCCGGAATCCACAGCAAAGAATAGTGGATTCCCGCTTTCGCGGGAATGACATGCGCTTCTTTTTTCGATTATACATCTCGGGGCATATCGCATTTATAGGTTTTTTGAGTTTTGTCAGTCAATCAGGGTTTCGAGTTCAAAGTCACGCATTACGAAAGCAAGGAGCAGGAAGCAAGAAGCAAGGGGGTAAACAATTCATGCATGTAACTATTCAGGGGGCAGTCTAACTATCTTCGGCAAACGTATTGCGTACTGCGTATTGCGTAAATTACGCAATACGAAATACGCAATACGCGGACTGATTGTGCAAAATTGGTTATTTATCAGATTATTTTCTGATGCGCTGAATAGTTACTTATGCATCACGATTCAGCGATTCAACGAATCTCCAATCACGTTTCACGTTTTCACGTTTCACGCTTCACGCAATAACCAATCTCCAATCACCAATCTCCAATCTCCAATCTCATTCGTCACTCGCTATTCGTCATTCGCTATTCGCTATTCGCTCATTCGCCCCTCTTTTTCGCGTTTGATGGCGCGCGCACGCAAATCGTGGTTCAAATTTCGTTTGCGGATACGCAGCGATTTGGGAGTCACTTCCAGCAATTCATCCGCCCCGAGATACTCAATCGATTCATCCAGCGATAGAATGCGCGGCGGCGTTAACCCCACCGTAATGTCAGAAAACGATTTTCGCACGTTGGTTAAATGTTTGGTTTTGCACACATTGACCACCATCTCTTCATCGCGGGCGTTTTGACCCACCACCTGCCCGCCGTAAACTTTATCGCCGGGGCTGACAAACAGAATGCCCCGCTGTTGCAGGTTGGTCAGGGCATAAGTGGTCACTGTGCCCGTCTCCAGCGCCACCATCGAGCCGTGAGTGGGCACGTTGACGCCACCCTGCACCGGTTCAAATCCGTGAAACAGGGTATGCACAATGCCCGTGCCGCGCGTGGCAACCAAAAACGGCTGCTGAAAACCGAGCATCCCCCGGGTGGGAACCAGATATTCGGCGTAAACCGTGCCGTCTTCACCGTAGCGCAAATCGAGCATTTGACCGCGCCGCTGTCCCATCATTTCGGTTATCGTGCCAACAAATTCCCCGGCAACTTCCAGAAAAACATGTTCCACCGGCTCCATCAGCGTGCCGTCAGCGGCTGTTTTCTGGATGACTTCCGGGCGGCTGACGGCAAATTCATACCCTTCACGGCGCATCGTTTCGATTAAAATTGCCAAATGCAACTCGCCGCGCCCAGAGACCAGAAAACTGTCGGCGCTGTCGGTTTCTTCCACCCGCAGAGCGACATTATTTTCCAGTTCGCGCCACAACCGCTCGCGGAGTTGGCGGCTGGTGACAAATTGCCCTTCTTGCCCGGCAAACGGGCTGGTATTGATGCTGAATGTCATCCGCACGGTGGGTTCTTCCACTTTGATGGGTGGCAGCGGGCGCGGGTCGGCGGGGTCGGCGATGGTATCGCCAATGCCGATGTTCGGCACGCCGGAAATGGCGACAATATCGCCCGCAGAAACTTCATCGCGCGGCTCGCGCTGCAAATTGCGGAAAATGAACACCTGCCCGATTTTCGCCGGGACGCTTTCGCCTTCGGTATTGATGTGCACCACCGGTTGCCCGGTTTTGAATGTGCCGCTGCTCAGCCGCCCGATGGCAATTTTGCCGACATAACTGCTGTATTCTTGATTGGTAATCAGCAGGCGCGCGGGCGCATCGGCATCAACCATTGGCGGGGGGATGGTTTTCACAATGGTGTCGAACAGAGGCATTAGATTATTGTGCAGAGCATCCGGCTCGAACCCGGCACGCCCTTCCAGCGCGCGGGTGTAAATCACCGAAAAATCGGCTTGGTCATCGGTAGCGCCCAGTTCGATGAACAGGTCGAAGGTGGCATTCACCGCGAAATCGGGGCGGGCGGCGGGGCGGTCAATTTTGTTAACCACCACAATTGCCTTCAACCCTTTTTCCAGCGCCTGCCGCAGCACGAACCGCGTTTGCGGCATCGGACCTTCCACTGCATCAACCAGCAGTAGCACGCCGTCCACCATATTCATCACCCGCTCCACCTCCCCGCCGAAATCGGCGTGTCCGGGGGTGTCCACAATGTTGATGATGGTATCTTTATAACGAATGCCGGTATTTTTTGCCAGAATGGTAATGCCACGCTCGCGTTCCAAATCATTGGAATCCAAAACACGTTCCGTGACCGACTGGTTTTTGCGGAAAACGTGTGTTTGTTTTAGCATCCCGTCAACCAGCGTGGTTTTGCCGTGGTCAACATGGGCGATGATGGCGATGTTTCGTATATCATTTCGGGGTTGTAACATAATTGTTCCTTATGGCGTAATCCTGTTGTGCCTCACAAAAAAAGTGCCCGCCGAGACGGTGGGCATCAGTGCGCAGAGATTGTAACCCGAAACGGGCATTCGGGCAAAGGTGCGGCATGTTTCCGCAACAGGGTGTGGTTCATTTGGCTGACGATTATCTTTATAAATAACCGGCTGTTGCCAACATAGAGCAGGAAGCAAGAAGCAAGAAGTAGGGAGCATTGCCGATTGCCCAAATCATCACGCATCACGCATTACGAAAGTTGTTGGCAAAATGTAAAATTTGTAAAGATGATTTGGCGGCGACGAACCACGCCCGCAACAGAAATGGCAGTACCGAATACCCATGGCTAATTGAAAAAACGCGATACTCGGTTGACAAATCCGCTGTTTCAGCGTAATATCATCATACGGCTCGCTGAAAAGGAATGGCTGACATGATTTTTAAAGTTGACATGAAACGCACGATTTATGGTCTGTATGATTTGGACACGATTGACCAGAAAATCATTGCGTTTTTGCAGAAAAACGGGCGCGAATCGTTTTCGAAAATCGCGGAGGAAATCGGTGTGCCGCCCAGCACCGTGCGCGACCGCACCAACCGGATGGTGGAAAGCGGCGTCATTCGCATTGTGGCGCGGTTGAACCCGCTCAAAGCCGAACCGCGCGTCAAAGCGTCCATCGGCATCCGGCTGGCGGGGGGAAAACACCGTGATGTGGCGCAGCAAATTTCGGAATTTGAGGAAGTGGTCAGTTTGATTATCGGCACGGGCAATTTCGATTTGCTGGTGGAACTTTCGTGCAAAGATAACGAGCATCTGCTGGACACGATTTCCAGCATTCAGGAAATTCCGAATGTGCAAGCCACCGAAACGTTCATCCATTTTTCCACGGTGAAAAACGCGCTGGAAGACGGGTAATCACCAGCGGAACGGCAACGCGGGTATCACCGCTCCGGCAGATGAGTTTTCGCCC
>JALVZI010000414.1 GCA_027022125.1 Anaerolineae bacterium
CCGCCGCATTGTGCACGGCAAATTCCAACCGCGTGCGGTCAATATCCACCGCAAAAACGTGCGACACTTCCCCCGCCAGCGCGATACTGTCGCCCCCGATGCCGCAGCCAATGTCCGCCACGCGGGAAAACGGGGCAAACCGGCGGGCGCGATGGCGCGCCAGCGGTTCGCGGGTGGACTGCTCCAGCGCGTCGCGCACAAAAAGCATCTCCGCCGCGCGCGAAAATTTTTCGGCGGCGCGGCGGCGCAGCAGGGTTTGTTCGACCACCGCCGCTGCCAACGCCGGCGATAGCGATTTTCGCAGCGATTGCACGTCCCGCAAATGGCTGGCGGGTGTCAGCGGCAGCGTCTCGGCGCGGGCAAGCCACGTTTTCGCCGCGGGAGATTGCAAAAAACGCGCCATTTCCGCCGTCAGTGTGAATGCCATGGCTATCCCCGCACCGCCGATTTTCGCCATGCCGCACGGGCAAATGACACCTGCGCCGATGCCAGCAGCGCCATACCGCGTGCCAGCACTGCCGCAAACGGCGAATCGCGCAGCCGGGCGCGCTCGGCAGCGTCGGTTGTCAGCGCCAGCACCGGCGAAAGTTCCGGCACGGCGATGAAAATGTCGGCGGCGCAGGCAACTTTTTCGCGGCGCACCACCCCGCCAAAGCCGATGAATCGGTCAACGGCGGAGCGCGCCGCCAAATCGCTGATGCCGTCACCGACGAGCAGACTCCGCGCCGGATGCCCTTTCTGCAAACGGCGAATCACATCAATTTTGCCGGTACTCTGCACCAGCGGACCTTCATCGTGTTTTAAATAGCGAACATCGGGACGCTCGCCCCAGTGGTCTTTTTGGTAATTCCACCATTCGCCGGAAAGTGAATCGTATTCCACATCCACCGCGCGGATATTTTCGGCGGGCACGCCCAGCCATTCGCCGAAGGGGCGCACGGCGGGCAGCAATCCGCCACTGACGATGAAGACGGTTTTGCCCAAAAATTGCAGGGCAGCAATCACCGCCGCCGCATCGGGGATGACCGTTTCGCGGTATCGCTGCTCCAACCGCCGAATTTCGCCGCGGGTGGGATGCAGCAATTGCAAACGGCGGTCATACACCGATTCGAGATGGACTTCGCCATCCATCGCCGCGTTGGTCAATCGCTGCACCTCATCGAACAGTCCTTTTTCTCTGGCGAGTTCATCTATCCCCTCCACCGCGCTAAGCGTGCTGTCGCAGTCAAAAAATATCCGGCGGAAGGGCATCCATTTTTGCAGAGGCATATTTTTAGCGTGTTGCGTCTCTCCCTCTCTCTTTCGGGGGGAGGGGGTAGCGGCGGCTGGTCATTGTGGGGGGTGGGCGTGTGGGTTAACGGGGCCAAGGGCGTGGGGGGGTGCAAGCTGCTGGACGGCCTTTGCATTCTTTCGGCTGCGAACATCATTCAATAACGATTGAATTCGGGTCAAAATCCACTTTGGGCAGTTGGATGTTCAAATTTTCCAGCGCGCCGATGATAGCGGTTGCCACCACCAAATTTCGATACCATTTTCGGTTGGCGGGCACGATATACCATGGCGCCCAGTCGGTGCTGGTTTTGCTCAGCATATCTTCATACGCGGCGGTATATTCATCCCAGCGCGCGCGCTCGGACAGGTCGGCGGGGTTGAATTTCCAATTTTTGGCAGGGTCATCCAACCGCGCCTGTAACCGTTTTTTCTGCTCATCGCGGTCAATGTGCAAATAAAATTTCAGGATGGTTGTCCCTTCGTCTGCCAGCATTTTTTCAAAGGCGTTGATATGCTCATACCGCTTCGACCATACCGCCTCCGGCACCAAATTATGCACGCGCACCACCAGCACATCTTCATAATGACTGCGGTTGAAAATGACGATATTCCCGCTGGCAGGCACGCGCTGATGCACGCGCCACAGGTAATCGTGCGCCAATTCCAGTTTGGATGGCACTTTAAAACTGGCAACCTGCACGCCCTGCGGATTGACGCCTTCAAACACATGGCGAATGGTGCCATCTTTGCCGCCGGCATCTCGACCCTGCAGCACGATGAGCAATTTGTGTTTACCTTCGGCGTATAATTTTTCCTGCAAAACTTCCAGCGTTTCGTTTAACTGCAACAGTTTTTTCTTTCCCTCTTTTTTGGAAAGGGGAAACGCTTGCTTGTCGTTGGGGTCCCAGTCATCCAATTTTATTCGCGTACCCGGTTTTACCCGATAGATGTCCATTTTTACCTCCGGTGGCTGATGGTGAATTATTGCCATTATAGCACAATTTGGCAATTATCGGCAGATTGCCCATTTTCCCATTGCTCAAACCGGTTTTTTGTGACATAATCAGGGTAGTGCATCATCTAGTCTTAATTGTCGGGCTATTGCTCACTGACAAAAGGTGTAAAAATTGAACCACAGAGGCGCAGAGGCAC
>JALVZI010000415.1 GCA_027022125.1 Anaerolineae bacterium
ATTCGTTTCGAGCGCAAATCCATCTATTTTCTTGGCGCTCACTATATTGCTTTTGCGATGATTAATTTGCGCCACATCCTTGCTTAAAAGTTTTATGCAGCTACACAAAAAGTTTCAACGAGTTCATTAAAAATCCGTGAAATTTGTGGAAATTCGTGGCTGAAATTCAGTCACACAAAAAGTTTCAACCAGTTCTCTGAGTAGCCCGCAGGGCGTATCGAAGGGTGAAATCGGCAACATACCACCGTACTCCAAATAGTTACGATAGAATAGCCAATCAGCGCGAAAAAAGCAAGCGGTTATTTGCTGAAATTGGCAATCCAGCGCACCAAATTGATGATGACCAGCGCGCCACCTTCCAGCCGAGAAATTTTCCAGCCGGTGCGCATCCCGATGACCACCACCGTAACCATAATGATGAGAATATTCAGGCTCATCCGCGCGCCCGCGTCCACCGTCATGTGCGGATTCAGCAGAGTGGCAACACCCAGTACCCCCAGCAGATTGAAAATATCGCTGCCGATGAGATTGCCGATGGAAATGCCGTGTCTGCCTTTAATGACGGCGGTCAGCGAGGTTGCCAGTTCCGGGGTGGATGTGCCCGCCGCCACAATTGTCACGCCGATGACCCATTCCGACATCCCGAGAATGCGGGCAATCGCCGATGCCCCTTCCACCAGATAGTGTCCGCCGCCGACCACCAGCGCCAGCCCGACGATGAGCCTGACCCAATCGCGCCAGGTGACTGCGCCGCCAGCCAATTCTTCCACATTGCGCTCTTCTCGCTGCCACAGCAAAAAACCGATGTATGCCAGCAGTGCCACCACCAGCACTGTGCCTTCGGTGGCGGTCATTTGCAGGTCTTGCACAAAAATTCGCAGCAAAATGGTAATGCCGATGAGAATCAGCCCGTCTCGATACACCAGTTTGCGGGTGGTGATGATGGGGCGGATGGCGGCAACTCCGCCGAGCACAAATCCCAAATTGAAGATGTTGGAACCGACCACATTCCCGATGGAAATATCGCTGCGACCTGCCAGCGCGGCGGCGATAGTCACCGCAAATTCCGGCGCGGAAGTCCCCAGCGCGACAATCGTCAGCCCGATGACCAAATCAGACAGCCCGAAACTTTTGCCGATGCGTGATGCGGCTTCCACCAGCCAATCTGCGCCTTTCCACAGCGCAACTACCGAAATAACAATGATGAAACCATTCAGCAAAATATCCATAGCATCTCCAAAAAATGTTCAGCCGATACAAACGCTTGAATTATGCTTGAAATGTAAATCGTTTGCAAATGGCGCGAACGGGCAAAACAATGGTTTTCGGACTAAAGTTTTTTTGCTCTGCGCCGATAATAACAACAAGAGAGGTTGTTATGGCAGTTGACAGTATTGCGCCGGTGGGCGCGCGCGACGAATCTAATATAGCGCGGTATCTGCCGCCATCTGCCGGAAAAACGGATGCGCAAAAACCGGGACAGTTGCCGGAAGATGCCAAAAAAGAAGTGGAAGACCTGAAAAAACGCGACCGGGAGGTGCGCCAGCACGAATTGGCGCATATGATAGCCGGTGGGCAATATGTGCGCGGCGGTCCGACATACACCTACAAAATTGGACCCGACGGGCGGCGATATGCTGTCGGCGGGGAGGTGCAGATTGACACCAGCGAAATTCCCGATGACCCCGAAGCCACGCTGAAAAAGATGCAGGTGGTGGAACGTGCCGCGCTCGCGCCGAAAGACCCATCGGGGCAGGATTACCGTGTGGCGGCGCAAGCCCGCCAGCAGGAAATGAAAGCCCGCGCGGAAATTGCCCGGCAAAAAGCAAACCCCGACACGGCGGATGACAAATCTGCGGAAGAACCAAAAGCGTTGGGGGTGGATATTCAAATTTAACGGGTTAATGCAAAATCAAGCCGGATATTCGTTTGATATGTAGGGGCGACCCTTGTAGTCGCCCGGAACAGGGCACCTACAAGAGTCTGCCCCTACGATTTTTCAAGAGAATTGGGTTTATTGCCGACAATGTTTGTTGGTTTTGCATTAGGTTAAGTTCAGGGTAAAAATCTGCAGAGTAAAAAGTAAGGGCGGCTCGCGAACCGCCCTTACGGATTCAGGCGAATACCAGAGGATAACCTGATTGACTGACAAAACTCGAAGACCGTGTTATCCTGTAGTATACGGTCGAAAAAGGAAACGTATGTCATTCCCGCGAAAGCGGGAATCCACTGTTTTTTGCTGTGGATTCCGGATATTTCCCTGCGGGAAATTCCGGAATGACATTTAAAGTCCGTGAAATTCGTGAAAATTTGTGGCAGATTTTTTGTCAAACCGAAATTTTCCATAACATAATCGAAGAAAATCCGCAAAACCGGTATCAAGAAAAGATTTGTCAGTCAATCAGGAGGATAACTC
>JALVZI010000416.1 GCA_027022125.1 Anaerolineae bacterium
TCAGTTACACAAAAAGTTTCAACAAGTTCGAAGGGTGAAATCGGCAAAAATACCACTATGCCCTGAACCGTTACCATTTTTTACCAACTCCCCGGAGTTCATCATCTGAAAATGGTGGACTCCGGGCTTTCCCGGCTTTACCCCGAAAAAAATGAAACAGACAACTCAGATAAATACGCAACCGGCAACATCGCGCACATTTCGGCAGGAAGTAACCCGTCGCATCAATGAATTTCGGCTGATAGCCCAAGATAATATCTTGATGACGGGTTTGTTGATTGTGAGCATTTTTGTCTTTTTGTTCATTATTTTGCCTTTATTTCAAGTAATTGTGCAGGGCTTTTTTGTGCCGAACATCGGCACAAATCCCGATGAAGCGGGGAAATTCAGTCTGGAATATTTCGCCCGCTATATTGACCCCGTGTACCGCACCCACGCATGGAATGTTGTGCGCGATACCCTGCTGATGGGCGTGCTCACCGCGACGCTGGGCACGCTGTTCGGCTTCATTTTCGCGTACACGGTTATTCGCTGTAACATCCCGTTTCCGCGCGTTTTTCACGTTATTACCCTGCTGCCGACCATCTCGCCGCCGTTTGCCATTGCCGTTGCCGCCATTCTGTTGTTCGGCAGAAACGGGCTGGTCACGCATCATTGGCTCGGTATCGAGTTTTTGCCCGGTGTGAACGATATTTACGGGCTGGACGGGCTGGTTTTTGTGCAGGTTATCACCTTCTTTTCCGTGCCATATCTGATGCTGCGTGCGATGCTGGAACGGTTCGACCCGGCGATGGAAGAAGCCGCGTTGAGTATGGGCGCCAGCAAATTTCACATTTTCCGCACCATCACCCTGCCGATGCTCATTCCCGGGCTGGCTGGCTCGTTTTTGCTGCTGTTTGTCGAATCGCTGGCGGATTTGGGCAATCCGCTGCTCATTTCCGGCAATACCACCGTTCTTTCCGCCGAGATATTTTTAGCCATCAACGGCGAATATAACCAGCAAAAAGGCGCGGCGCTGTCGTTGATACTGCTCATTCCCACTCTGACACTCTTCATTTTCCAGAATTATTGGGTCAAACGCCGCTCGTACATTTCGGTGACGGGCAAACCGACCGGCGGGCAAATCACCGTGAAAGAACCGTGGATTCGCTGGTCGTTCATCGGTGTCAGCGCACTGATTTTGACGCTGGTGCTGGGGTTGTACGCCTCAATCGTCGTCGGCTCGCTGACAAAACTGTGGGGCATCGACAACTCGTTCAGCCTGAAATACTTCAATATCGTGTTCAATCGCGGGCTGGAGGCTATCATCGATACCACCTTCCTGTCTGCGGTTGCCACCCCGCTGGCGGGTTTGATTGGAATTTTGGTGGCGGTGATGACCATCCGCAAAAATTTCTCCGGCAAAGCCGCGCTCGACTTTTTCTCGAATTTGGGGGGTGCTGTGCCGGGCACAATTTTGGGCATCGGATATATCATCGTGTTCATTCGCGCCCCGCTGTGGAGTGTGATTTTTGTGTATACCGCGTTGGCGCTCTATTTCAGTTCGGTCAGTGCGAAACACACCTCGGGGCGGGCGGTGGTTATCGCGCTGGGAACGGCAATCGGTTATCTGCTGACCCGTTTGCCCGGCGAAGCGGATGCCGGCGCGATGATGGGTTTCGGGCTGTGGCAGTATATTCTGGCTGGAATTTTGCTGCTGGCGGCAGTGGTGGCATGGGTGGGCACGCCCGCCGAAAAACGGCGGCTGGTGGTCACGCCCATCGTGGGAATGGCGTTTTTCCTGCTGCTGCACAACCTGTCAGAACCGTGGATACGGGCGGTGTTCATTTGGAGCCGCTCGCTGCCCGGCACGCAACTGCCCAAAATTGTCAGCAGCATTTCCGACCAGTTGGGTGTAATTTTGCAGCCCACTTTTACACTGATGGGACTCACGTTCCTGACCATCGGTATTTTTACGCTGGGGCAGGTGGGTTCAAAAGTGAAAATCTGGGTGGCGGCGCTGCTGTTGAGTGTCAGTGCCGCGTTGACGCTGGTCGGCGAGCCATTGACGCTGGTGGGCACATCGTACATCATCATTTTTGCGTATGCCGTGCGCAGTTTGCCCGCGTCGGTGCGGGCGGGGGTTGCCGCGCTGCAGCAGATTGACCCGTCCATCGAAGAGGCGTCTGCCAGTTTGGGCGCGAACGCGCAGTATACCTTTCGGCGGGTAACATTGCCGCTGGTGCTGCCCGCGTTCATTGCCGGGTTGATTTTCAGTTTTGCCCGCCATATGACCAGCCTGTCGGCAATTATCTTCCTTTCGACCCCCAAATGGCGTATCCTGACGGTGGAGATATTGAGCGCGGTCGAACAGGGCGGTATGAGTCTCGCGGCGGCATATTCGCTGGTGCTCATTGTTATCGTTTTGATAGCCA
>JALVZI010000417.1 GCA_027022125.1 Anaerolineae bacterium
CGGGGCGTCCGAGAGTATTCTTGACGAGTTGCATTTTTCCCATCAGTTACATTCCTTTCAATTCGTGATGCGTGAAACGTGATGAATTATTCGGCATGGGAAATTGATGTACCGGCAGAGTTCAAGCATGACAGTTTGTGGCGAGTGGAGGCGTATCGGCTTGCGCTCTTTCTTGCCGATATTGCGTGGCAAGATGTATCGCGGTTGGTGAAAGACAGGCGGACGCAGTCACTCGGCGACCAGTTGTATCGCGCAGTTGGGTCTGTCAGCGCGAATATCGCCGAAGGTTTTTCGATGGGAACGGGTAAAAACCGGGCGCGATTTTACGAATATGCGCTCGGTTCTGCACGTGAAAGTCGAGATTGGTATTTCAAAGCGCGGCATGTGTTGGGTGATGAAATCGCCGCCCACCGCATTGATTTTCTGACACAGATTATCCGGTTGCTGTTGACGATGATACCCCACCAGCGGCAATCATCCATCCGAGAAACGGATACCGATTACCATCTTTCACGCGGCGAATTTACCGATTGAACTCACGCATCACGCATCACGCATCACGTTTCACGTTTCACGTTTCACGTTTCACGAAAATAAACAAACTTTTTCAAAACAATATCGGAGTGAAAAAATGAAAATGAAACGCACCATCGTATCCATGCCCGGTGACGGAATCGGGCAAATTGTACTGCCGGAAGCCATCCGCGTGCTGGATGCCGCCGGTTTTGAAGCCGAATATGTCCACGCCGACATCGGCTGGGAATTTTGGCGCACGCAGGGCAACCCGCTGCCGCAGCGCACGCTCGACCTGCTGGCGGAACACAAGCTCGGCTTGTTTGGGGCGATTACCTCCAAACCCCGCGCCGAAGCCGCCGCTGAACTCGACCCCGCACTGCGCGACAAAGGTTATGTCTATTACAGCCCCATCGTGGCGATGCGCCAGCATTTCAATTTGGATGTTTCTATCCGCCCCTGCCAAAGTTTCGCCGGCAACCCGCTGAATTTCATCCGCCGCGCCGCCGATGGCGGGGTGGAAGAGCCGCCGGTGAACGCCGTGATTTTCCGTCAGAACACCGAAGGGCTGTACGGTGGCGTGGAATGGACGAATCCGCCGCAGCAGGTGTATGATGCGCTGATGACCCATCCCAAAATGAAGAATTTTGCCGCCGTGCCGAAAGAAGATTTGGCAATTTCTACCCGCATTTTCACCCGCCCCGCCACCGAGCGCATCGTGCGGCAGGCGTTTGAATATGCCAAAAAATTCGGCTATAAATCGGTAACGGTGTGCGAAAAGCCGAATGTGCTGCGCGAAACATCGGGGATGATGCTGGCTATCGCACGCGATGTGCAGCAGGAATATCCCGATATTGAATTGTGGAACACCAACATTGACGCGCAGATGATGTGGCTGACCAAAAATCCCGAAAATTACGGTGTGATTGTGGCAGGCAATATGTTCGGCGATATTATTTCCGATGGATTCGCCGGGCTGGTGGGCGGACTCGGTTTCGCGTGCAGTGCTAATATCGGCGCAGAGGTGGCGGTTTTCGAGCCGACGCACGGTTCCGCGCCAAAATATGCCGATTATCCCACCCCGATTGTCAATCCGATTGCTATGATTCTGTCGGCGTGCATGATGCTCGACCATATCGGTGAAACCGCCATCGCCGAGCGCATCCGTGCGGCAGTGGCGGCAGTCATCGCCGAGGGGAAAGTTCGCACCTACGATATGATGAAACTGCGCGGCGCACCCGATGTGGTGGAAAAAGGCGCAGCGTCCACCCGGCAAATGACCGATGCGATTATTGAGAAGATGGCGTGATGAGTGAAACGTGATGCGTGAGGGCAAAAATCACGTATCACGTTTTCACGTATCATAGGCGACGAAAGGAGCCAAAAATGACCGTACAATCTCTTTGGGGCGAGGAACTCGCCTGGATTGAAAATGACGAATTGCGCGAGAAGACCGCGCGGGTGTGGCAGTTGGCGCTGGAACGGAGCGTGCTCTCGGCGGAAGATTTGCAGCGTATCCCCTTCACGCTGAAAGCCGGACCCGATATGAAAGTCAGTTTTATGGCACACAAACGCGCCGTGGTGCACGTGGCAAAAGAAGCTGCGCTGAAAATGCAGCAATTTTTCGGGGATGATTTGCCCGTCAATTTGGATACCGTCATCGCCGGGGCAATTTTGTGTGATGTGGGTAAACTGCTGGAATATGAGTTGGATGAAAATGGCAACTCGGTGCAGGGCGCGTATGGCAAATATGTGCGCCATCCGTTTTCCGGCGTGTCGCTGGCAGAGGAATGCGGCATCCCGCCCGCAGTAACACACATCATCGCCGCCCATGCCGCCGAAGGCAATCTCATCAAACGCACCACCGAGGCATACATCGTCCATCACGCCGATTTTATGA
>JALVZI010000418.1 GCA_027022125.1 Anaerolineae bacterium
CATGGCGACTCTGCGGTTGACCGGCTTGCCGGAAAACGCCGAGATGATGGCGGTGGCAACCGTCACGCCCGCGCTGGGTCCGTCTTTCGGGGTGGCGCCTTCGGGAATGTGCAGATGGATGTCGGTGTTTTCAAACCGCGCGGGGTCGATGCCGTACTTTTTGGCGTTGGTTTTGGTGAACGACAGCGCCGCTTGCACCGATTCCTGCATCACTTCGCCGAGTTGCCCGGTCAGTTGCATGTTCCCTTTGCCGTCGTACAGCGTTACTTCCACCGATAGAATGTCGCCGCCACCGGTTGTCCATGCCAGCCCGGTTGCCACACCGACCGCGTCCGCTTCGTCCAAAAATGTGTCGGGGAAACGAGGCGGACCCAAAAACCGCTCCACCGAGCGGGCGGAAATGACGTGCGGCGCTTTTTGGTGCTGTTCCAACCGGCGAACCACTTTGCGGCAAATTTTGCCGATTTCGCGGTCGAAATTTCGCACACCGGCTTCATAGGTATAGCGGTGGATGATTTGCTGCAACGCTTTGCGTGTGAACGTCAATTCTTCCGGCGTCAGCCCGTGCTCATCCAGA
Source organism: Anaerolineae bacterium (assembly GCA_027022125.1). Taxonomy (GTDB): domain Bacteria; phylum Chloroflexota; class Anaerolineae; order 4572-78; family 4572-78; genus JANTHQ01. The sequence goes on from JALVZI010000418.1 coordinate 578, forward strand.
TGGCGCGGGATGAGAAATTGGTTGGCGATGGCGATTTTCTCTTCATCAATATAGCCGGAAAACTCGATGATTTCCATACGGTCGAGCAGGGCAGGGGGGATGGTGTCGGTTTGGTTGGCGGTGGTGATGAACAGCACCTGCGATAAATCGTATGGCAAATCGAGATAATGGTCGGAAAAAGTGTTATTTTGTTCCGGGTCGAGCACTTCCAGCAGAGCGGCGGTGGGGTCGCCGCGGTAATCGAAGCCGAGTTTATCAATTTCATCCAGCATAATGAGCGGATTGACCGTGCCGACTCGTTTCATCGTTTGGATGATTCTGCCGGGCATGGCGCCGATATATGTGCGCCGGTGTCCGCGAATTTCCGCTTCGTCGCGCACGCCGCCGAGACTCAAGCGGGCAAATTTGCGGTTCAATGCTTCGGCGATGGATTTTCCGAGCGAGGTTTTCCCCGTGCCGGGCGGTCCCACAAAACACAAAATGGGGCTGCGCAGTTTCTTTTTGTTTTTCACACGGGCGCGCACCGCCATATATTCCAAAATTCGCTCTTTGACACGGTTCAGCCCGTAATGGTTTTTGTTCAGCACCGATTCGGCATGGTTGATGTCGAGATTGTCTGCGGTGGTTTCCGTCCACGGCAGTTCCAAAATCCAGTCGAGATAGGTACGGATGATGCCCACTTCGGGCGCCATCGGCGGGATGTCGTTCAGGCGCGACAGTTCTTTTTCCGCTTTCTGACGGGCTTCTTCCGGCAGATTTTTCGCTTCGATTTGGCGGCGCAATTCGGCAATTTCTCCGGCGATGCCGTCACTTTCGCCGAGTTCGTTCTGCATCACGCGGATTTGTTCGCGCAGGAAAAAATCGCGCTGGCTTTTGTCCACTTCCTGCTGCACCTGCGCCTGAATGCGGTCTTCCAGTTCCAGCACATCCAGTTCCCGCGCCAAAATGGTGGTGATGCGCTGCAATCGGTCGTGCGGGTTGGTGATTTCCAGAATTTCCTGCCGAATAGCGACATTCACTTCCAGCACCGATGCGATTAAATCCGCCAGCCAGCCGGGCGAGGCGATATTGTTCGCTGCGATGAATGCATCTTCGGGAATGTGGGGGTGCAGGTTGGTGATTTTTTCGAACAGTGCCAGCACGGCGCGCATCTGGGCTTCAGTTCCCAAATTCAATTCGCCGCGCTCTTCCGGCTCGAAAATGCGGCGGGCGGTGGCGGTGGGCACAAAATCATCGAGATACCACTCGGTGATTTCCACCCGTTCCTGCCCCTGCAACAGCACGCTGATGCTGCCGTCGGGCATGCGCAAAAATCGCACCATCGAAGCCAGCACACCGATATGGTACAAGTCTTCCGGCTCCGGAAATTCCACCGACGGGTTGCGCTGGGTAACCACCAGCAGCATTTGCTCCGAATTGTGCGCCTGCTCGACCGTTTCCACCGGTGTGCGCTCAACCACCATCAGCGGGGAGAGAATGCGCGGAAACAGCACGGTATCTTTCACAATGAGCAGCGGCAATTCATTTATAATCGGGTCGGCATCAAGAGGGATGCCTTCATTATTTAAATCGAATTCAAACATACAAACCTTTCCGCGTGTTGGGCATAAATTCAGCCTTCATATTATATCAGAGTTGTTTGAAAAGCAACATATCTATTTACCATTCGGCGAAAGAATGATATACTTTAAACGTGATTCGTGATTCGTGATTCGTGATTCGTGATTCGTGATTCGTGATTCGTGATTCGTGATTCGTGATTCGTGATGCGTGATGCGTGATGCGTGATGCGTGATGCGTGATGCGTGAAAGGGATAGGGATAGGGATAGGGA
>JALVZI010000419.1 GCA_027022125.1 Anaerolineae bacterium
CTATAATTGCACGCTATGAATGAGCAGCGCACACCGACTTTTTTTGTCCGTGATATTCCCGTTTACGGCGATAAAATTCTGTCGCCGATGGCGGGATTCTCCGATATGCCGTTTCGCGCCATTTGCCGCAGTTTCGGTTCGGCGATGAGTTACACCGAGTTTGTTTCGGTGGAATCGATTTTGTTTGCCAACCCGAAGGCACATAAACGGCTGGAGTATGACCCCGCCGAGCGTCCGGTGGTTTTTCAGATTTTCGGGGCGGATGTGGATTTGATTGTCCGCGCCGCCGAGAAAATTCAGGCGATGCACCCCGATATTATTGACCTGAATATGGGTTGTTCCGCCAGAAATGTGGCGGGACGAGGCGCGGGCGCGGGCTTGCTGAAAAATCCGCGCAAAATCGGCGAAATCATCCGCGCGCTGGTGAAAACGCTGGATGTGCCGGTGACGGGCAAGATTCGGCTCGGCTGGGATGGCGACAGCCTGAATTATTTGGAGGTTGCCAAAACGCTGGAAGACAGCGGCGCATCAGCCATCGCTGTGCATGGGCGAACCAAATCGCAGGCGTATCGCGGCACGGCAAATTGGGACGCCATCGCCGAAATCAAGCAGGCGGTCGGCATTCCCGTCATCGGCAATGGCGATGTCAAACGGGTGGAAGATGTGGCGCGGATGAAGGCGCACACCGGCTGCGACGCGGTGATGATTGGGCGTGCCGCTATCGGCAACCCGTGGATTTTCGCCGGCAAAAATATCGAAGCGGTGACGATAGCGGAGAAAATCGCACTCATTCGGCGGCATCTGCGGGCGAATATCGAATTTTACGGCGAACATTGGGGGGTGATTCTTTTCCGCAAGCATGTGGTCAAATATACCAAAGGGATGTTCGGCAGTGCCAAAATGCGCGCGGAATTGATGACCTGCACCACCGCCGATGAATTTGTGGATGTGGTGGCGCGATATGAGGCGGCAATCGCCGCCATTGAACGGGATGGGAATGGATGATATAGAACACGGATTGAGCGGATGACACAGATTTTCACTGATTTTTAATGAACTAAATGAAACTTTTGAAAAGTGTGTCAAGATTACAAAAATCATCGGTAATTTTTATGATGTCATTCCCGCGAAAGCGGGAATCCACGGTGTTTCGCTATGGATTCCGGATATTTCCCTGCGGGAAATTCCGGAATGACATTAAAAATCTGTGAAATTTGTGGAAATTTGTGGCTGAAATTCAGTCACACAAAAAGTTTCAACCAGTTCTTCATCAAAATCTTTGTGAACTCTGTGAAAACTTTGTGATTCTCTGTGTTTCATCGAACAGTTACGATTCTTATTTGTATCTATTCAGCGTGCGGTGGTATTTTGCCGATTTCACCCTTCGATACGCCCTGCGGGCTACTCAGAATGAAATCGGCAGGGAAAAACGCATCCTGAGTAGCGGTTCGCGCAGCAAACCGCGTATCGAAGGGCGTTTTTCCCGTCTCCCCTAAACAGTTACTTTTATTTTATTCGTGTGAATCCGTACAATCTGTGTTATCTGTATTCTATTGTCCGTCCCGCTATTAAACTTCGGGGATTGTTGCTGTCCACCGAGCCATTGTGCCACTCGGCAACCGGCGCGACCCATCCGCTTCGGGGATGGTCATTTCCAGACTCGACAGTGTGCCACCGAAATCGTGCATCATATCCGCCAGCAGATTTTCCAGCGCCAGCGCGGTGAATCCCGGTGTGTGCGCGCTCAACAGCACGAAACGCGGGTTCGGGCTGAGAATTTGGCGGCACATGTCCAGCAATTTGGGCAGGTCGTCTTCAAATTTCCACACTTCCCCTTTTTTGCCGCGCCCGAATGACGGTGGGTCGAGAATGATACCGTCATATTGATTCCCCCGCCGAATTTCCCGCGCGACAAATTTGCTCACGTCATCCACAATCCAGCGGATGGGGCGGTCATCCAGCGCGGAGAGCGCGGCATTTTCTCGCGCCCAACTGACGATACCGCGCGCCGCATCGAGATGGACAACTTCTGCGCCTGCTTGCGCCGCCGCCAGCGAACTGCCGCCGGTGTATGCGAATGTGTTCAGCACGCGCATGGGTTTGCGGCGGGTGGCGGCAATCTGCGCCCGAATCCAGTCCCAATTTTCGGCTTGCTCGGCAAAAATCCCCAAATGCCCAAAGTTGGTCAGTTTGATTTTCAGCGTCAGTCTGCCATATTGAATGTGCCAGTGGTCGGGCAACTTTTTTTTGAACGCCCAACTGCCGCCGCCGGAACTGCTGCGGCGGTAGTGCGCGTCGGCGGTGCGCCACAGTTTCGGTCGGCGCGGCTGCCATATCGCCTGCGGGCTGGGGCGGATGAGCCGGAAGCGTCCCACCTGCTCCAGTTTTTCAAAATTGCCGCTGTCCAAAA
>JALVZI010000420.1 GCA_027022125.1 Anaerolineae bacterium
GCCCGTTGCCAGCCCGCTCATCAGCGCCAGATAGCCGCAATTGTGACCCATCACTTCCACCACAAAACACCGCCGCGATGCCACCGCCGATTGTTTGATTTTGTCCACCGCTTCGACGATGCTGTTAAGCGCGGTATCCGCGCCGATGCTCAATTCCGAACCGGGCAGGTTGTTGTCGATGGAGGCGGGCATACACACGATGGGAATTTTGAACGCGGGGAAATTGTTCCGCTCGCGGAAAAGACGGTACGCCGTTTCATAAGCCGTCCAGCCGCCGATGATGAGCAAACCGTCAATACGATGCTCTTCGATGGCGCGCGCCATCGCGTAAAAATCGCTGCCGTGCGGCAACACGCGATTCGTGCCCAGTTCCGACCCGCCACGCGATGCCCATCCGGCGACGGTCATCCAGTTCATTTCCTCAATTTGCCCGTCAATAAATCCCGGCACGCCGTTATAAATGCCGAGCATTTCGTGCCCTTTATCCAGTCCCAATCGCACGGCGGCGCGCACGGCGGTGTTCATACCGGGTGCAGGCGCGCCGATATTCATCACCGCGAACCGGTGGCGTTTTTGTCCCGGCGCCGGGTCGTGCGGCAGTGCCCGTATCAGGGTGCGCAGCGTGCGAAAACCTTCCACAAAACTGTTGCCGCGCAGACGCATCGCCTCATCGAAATTTTTGGCGTTGATGGCTTTTGCCACCGCGTGCGACTGCTCCACACAGTGCATCAGCGGGGTATGGGTGATGCGGTTGTTCCGCACGCCGATGAGTTGCGGCTCATGGTCGGGCGCGGCAGCCAGCAACTCTTGCACGGCGGCAAAACCCAATTGCGTGCTCATCGTCCGGTCATAAGCCGATGGTGCGCCGCCGCGCTGCACATGCCCCAGCACGGTGATGCGCACTTCTTCTTCCAGATGCTCTTCCAAAACTTTTTTGACCTGCCGGCTGGTGATGGGATTGCCGTCGCGGTCAATTGCCCCTTCCGCCACAATAACGATACTGTCGCGTTTGCCGGTTTCGCGTCCGTGTTTGAGCACCTGACACATTTTTTCGCCCCAATCGTCCACATCGGGCGGGCTTTCGGGGATGAGCACCCAATCTGCGCCGGTTGCCAGCGCGCCCATCAATGCCAGATAACCGCAGTGCCGACCCATCACTTCCACCACAAACGTGCGCTGGTGGCTGGCGGCGGTGCTGCTGATGGCGTCCACCGCCTCGGTGATGCGGTGCAGCGCGGTATCCGCGCCGATGGTCATATCCGTGCCGAACATATCGTTGTCAATTGACCCCACCAGCCCGACGATATTCAAATTGGGATGAGCATCGGCGGTGGATTGAGCGATGAGTCCGCTGTCAACCAATTCCGCCAACAGCGATTGCCATTCCTGCCGGAAAATGTGCGCGCCGGTGAGACTGCCGTCGCCGCCGATGACAACCAGATTATCAATATGGTGGGTGAGCAGGTTTTGCGCGGCTTTTCGCCGCCCGTCACGGGTGCGAAACTGTTTGCAGCGCACCGTCCCGATAATGGTTCCGCCCTGCTGCAAAATGCCGCCAACCGAATCCCACGTCATCGGCACAATATAATCCCCGCCGACAACCATGCCATAATAGCCCTCTTTGATAGCGAAAACGTCAATATCGTTTTCCAGCGCGGCGCGCACCACCGCCCGCACAGCGGCATTCATACCCTGCGCATCGCCGCCGCTGGTGAGTACAGCCAATCGTTTTCTGTATAATTCACTCATCGAGCACTCCTGAGAGGTTTCAGTGTTCAAAGTTCAAAGTTTCAGGTTTCAAAGTTACAGGGTTGCAGTGTTGCATTCATTCGCTATTCGTTACTCGCTATTCACTCCCACTTTCTCACCTGCTCACTTTCACACTTCCACACTTTCACCAATCGCCAATTACCAATCCCTATTGTACACGCGCCGCGCGCAAGCCCAAAAACAGCACAACCACCCCCGCTGCGCTGACCGCCGCCGCCACCGAGCCGACCATCGCCACCCCACCGACCGTCCACAGCAAACCACCCAGCAGCGCACCGAACACCCGCCCCACCCCGGCGACGGCTTGCACGCCGCCCATCATGGTGCTGCGCGCCGAAGGCAACACTTCCGTGAAAACGGATACGCCCACCACATATGTGAATTCAAACGAAATGAAAACCAGAAACAACCCCGCCAGCGCCAGCGGCAGCGAGCGGGCTATCAGTGGCAGCAGGGCATAACCGGCGGTGGACAGCACCACCCCGCCGAACAGCGCCCGCCGCAGCCCGATGCGGTCTGCCAGAAAAACCGTCGCCGATTCACCGAGCAGTTCCGCCGCACCGATGACCGTGGTTGCCATACCAAGCGCCACCACCCCCAGCGAAAAATCGGATTGCAGCCACACACCATACC
>JALVZI010000421.1:0-931 GCA_027022125.1 Anaerolineae bacterium
TAAAGTCCGTGAAATTTGTGAAAATTTGTGGCAGATTTTCTATCAAACCGAAATTTTCCATAACATAATCGAAGAAAATCCGCAAAATCGGTATCAAAAAAAGATTTGTCAGTCAATCAGGGTTCAAGGTTCAAAGTTCAAAGTTGCAGGGTAGCAGGGTTGCAAGGTTGCAGAGTGACAGGGTAGTAAGGTTATCACGTTTCACGCATCACTCATCACGCATCACGAATCACCAATCTCCAATCTCCAATCACTATTCACTGCCCGGCGTGGGTGTGGGCGGCTGTTTGATGAAATCTGCGCGTGTTTTGCCGACAAAATTATCACCGACGAAGCCCGATACCCGCACCAGATAATCCGATGTGGACGATTGCAGAGCATATTGGTTGTTGTCATCCTTCGCGCCGAATTTCAGCGTGATGGTCTGCGCCGCGCCCGATTTGGGCTGCACGCTGACGGTCACAGTGGCTTGCGGATTGTCCAGCCCCAGCGACGGGTCGGCTTTTTTGCCGATGGGCGCGTTCAGATTGATTTTGCTCGCCTGCGTCAGCATGGCATTCACCTTCCCGCTGTCGAGTTCCTCATCCGCGCTCAGCCCGTCGAGCGTCCAGTTGCCGTCGTCGCCTTTGGTGAATTTCAGTGTCCCGTTTGCATTTTCGATGGTCACGGCGGTGACATCATCTTTATTCACACTAACAAATTCCGGTTTCACCCAGCCCGACGCCTGTGCCGGTGCATCCCAAGCGGTGATGGCATCGGTCAGAAATGTTTCGTCCTGCCCGTCGAGCCGCACGTGCGTGGCTTTTGCCCCCGCGCTGGTGCCGATGAACACTGTTTTGGCGCCGTCGGCGGTGGTCAGCACCACCTTTCGCTGAAATTTATCGGCGGCAACTTCCAGCCGTTTTTGGCTGGCGGGCGTTTTGGTGATGAG
>JALVZI010000421.1:941-2401 GCA_027022125.1 Anaerolineae bacterium
ATAAACCACGCCGACCAATATCAGTTGCAGCACCAGCAGCCCGGTCAAAATTTGGATGAGCCGGTTTCCGCTGATGGGATTCATCGAAAGCGTTTTAGACGTGTGCATGACGAGCCTCCTCATTTTCGGCGTATTCCGGTTGGGGCAGTAAATCCATCGGCGTTTCATGGCGACGGCGCATATTCCAGATGACGCCGATTGCCAGCAGCGCCAGCAGCGCGATGGCGTAATTTGCCATTTCCCAGAAAGATTGCTGCTGTTCGGTCATCGGTTTCAGCACGTGCGCCTGCGACCCCCGCGAGCGAATGCTGAGCAGGTCGAGGTCTTCCACCGACCAGTCCACCGCGTTTTGGGCGAATTGCAGACTGTTCAGATAGCGGTCGCGGGTCAGACGGGATGACAGGTTGAAAATGGTGTCATCCAGAAATTCCGCACTGCCGATGACCACCAGCCGCGCCGTGTCGGGCGAACTTTCAATCACGCCGACGGCATCGGCGGGGGCGGGGGTGGGTGTGGGCTGCCCCTGCTGATTCTGGCTGTCGGCGGCGGTATTGGCTGCCGCCAGCGGCGATTCCTTTCCTTTGAAATAACTTTCAAACGACCCCTGAATGGCGACTGCCAGCGGGTACGATTTCTGCTCGCCTTCCACCGGAAAACCGAGTTTCGGGTATTTTTTCATATCCGGCTGGATATTGGTGTCGCTGCGCAGCCACGATTGCGGGCTCGATTTCAGCAGCACAGTGACGGTGCGACCGGCGTTTTTGTCGCTGTCCACCGTCAGCGGCGAAACCCAGTTCATCGTCACTGCGGGCAGATTCGCCACGATGGGGCTGTCTTTCGCCATCCCGTCGGGGCGCACATCCACAAAAAACGGATAGTTGATTGCCTGCACTTCCTGCACCGCCATCCCCGCCACCGTGCGGTTGACCAGCACCGGGAACGGTTCGTTCTGCGGGTCGAGCACCAGCGATTTTTGCACATCCACGCCGTAACTCGCCAGCATATCGCGCAGACCGCCATCGAGCGGTTTCAGCGCCAGCGTGCCGCTCATTTGGTCGGGTTCCACCATGTAATTTCCGGCGGCAACCACCACCGAACCGCCGCGCATCAGATATTGGTCAATGGCGAACCGCTGTTTGTCCGTCATTTGCTGCGGGGCGATGACCAGCAGCACGTCCACTTCCGGCGGAACCGTGCCATCGCTCAAATCGACGGGGCGCACATCATAATCCTGTCCCAATTGCTGCTGGACGGTATTCCACGATGAAAACGGCTGCTGCATCTGCCCGAACATATTGGGCGTGGGCTGCTGTGGCGGCGTCCACACGCCGACCACTTTCAGAAAACCGCTGGACGACCGTTTCAGCGCCGATTCGATGGCACTGCGTACCTCCGCTTCGCTGAAATTGCCGCCGGGAAAAATCAACTGCCCTTTGTCGCCCACCTGCAAAACCATGTGC
>JALVZI010000422.1:0-6739 GCA_027022125.1 Anaerolineae bacterium
AGTCTGCCAGCGCCACCAGCGTGGGATGCACCAAATCGTAATCGCCGGTATACAGCAGCACAAACGTCAAATCGGGGTTCACCGTGCCATCCGCCAGCAGATAACCCTTTTCGCGCAGGTCGGTGGTGGTGGGCGGCACAGGGGCTTTCACAGGGGCGGGTTTCGGCGCAAAACGGTGGACAGACACATTTGCCAGTGCCGCGCCCCATGCATCGCCGCCGCCGCCCTGCAAATAGCCGCCATAATAACTGAAAAGCCACGTGCTTTCCCATTCGCCATCGGGCGCGGAATGACTGCCGCCGCTGTCGGTGGCGTATTTTTCATACCACGGAATGAAGCCCCACACTTTGATGAGTTGCAGTCCCGCCGCAGCGCGCGCCGTCTGCACAATTTCGGTGAGCAGCGCCGCCTGCGCCGGCGATTCATCCTGCCACGGCGACAGGTCAAACGCGAACCCGCCGCGCTGAATGACATAATCCCGTTCCAACGCATACACCCCGCCGCGAGTCATTTCGCCCCGCCGATATTTTTGCGCGGGGGTACCGTCTTCCAGATATGCCAGCAGGGTGGGGTCGGCGCGCCCGTTGCGCAGATATTCATCCATCGCCCAACGATATGCCGCCAAATCATCGGGGAATTTTCCCGCCAGCGATTTTTTCACCGTCCAGCGAGATGCCAATTCTTGCGCCAGCGGGCTGCCCGCGCGCACAATGGGCAGCCGTTCCACCCCGGCGATGGTCGTTGCCACATTGAGTGTGGCGGGCACGGCATCATCCCACGCCACCAACCCGTGTATATCCGCCGCGAAAGTATCCAAAACGGCATCAAAATTCGGTAAAATGACGATGGGTGTATCCGCCAGCCAACTGTATGACTCGGCGGGGGTGCGGTATGTGTCCAGCCAAAATTGGTCGGTGGGATGGTGGATGAGATAGAGTCGGGGAGATTTGCGGTTGACGATGCCCTGCAAACTGCTCAAAAAGATGAGGGTATCGTAATCGTTCAGCAGGTCAGCAAACGATTTTCCGGCGGGCGGCGGCGTGTCGGGGGGACAGATGCCGCCGCACAGCGAAAAAGGGTCAACGTGCAAATTTTGCACATCGAACACATACAGCGGCGGGGGCGGAGACGGCACGGGTGTCGGCGCGCAGGCAGCGAGCAAAAAAATGAATAACGAAAAATGAATAATGAATAATGGGGCGCGCGATAACTTTAAAAGGTGATGCGTGAAACGTATTGCGTATTGCGTATTGCGTTCTGTGTTAGAGCAATTCGCTATTCGAAACTCGTTCACTGCACCACCATGCGGAAGCCGACCCACAGCCCGATTTCCACCACAATTGTCAGCGACCATAGCAGGTAGGTTGCCAGCCGATCTTTTTTGTACCAAAAAATCCCCAGCAGTCCATTTAACAGCAGAATGATTATCCCGCTGTATGGAATCCACAGCAATTGCGAGCGGGGAATGATGGCGACGGACTGCCCCGCGCCCGGCGACAATCGCACGGCGGTGGGCAATGCGGGATAGCGGGCAAACACCGCGCCAACCAGAATCAGCGTCAGCAAAATTGCTGCGCTGCCCAAAACCCGCGCCAACCGGTCGAACCACAGTGGATACGCCCACAGTCCGCGCCGCTCAATGGCGGATTGCCACGGTTGGGTGGCTCCCAGCGGCACCCGTTTTTCCCACGCGGAAACAAAAGCGGCAGTATCGGCGGGGGAGATGTAAATTTCGGTGGCGGCGGTTTTCACCACCAGCGAGTCGTTTGCCGCACCCGTGGCGAACAGCCACATTCCTTCGCGGCGACAGAGCCACCAGCGCGGCAGGGTTATCCCCAGCAGCGAGCAGACGGGCATCGCCGGGGCGGGGGTAATGGCGCGAATGGCATCAATGGGGATGCGGATGGTTGTCGCTCCCCAGCGGATTTCCAGCCCGTTGCGGGTGAACCAAAAGCGCAGCAGAAAAAGCGCGGCAGCGCGATACAAAAACACCATCGCCACGATAAATACCAGTGCCGCGCCGAGAATGCGCCAAAATTGCGCCGCCGATACCGGTTGCGTCCGCGATATATTCGCCAGCAGCAGGGCTATCGCCAGCAAAATGCCGCCAATACCCAAACATATCCAGCCACCGCGATGTTTTTTGGGGGTGAAAATTTGTCCGCTCGTCATTGGTTGCTCACAGGTTAAATAGAACGACTCCTCTGAATTTTTCACCACAGAGGCACAGAGAATTTAAAGTTTGTAACTGTCCAGCGTGTGATTCAGCGTGCTGTGTTCGCCTTGAATAATCGTAGGGGCAGCCCTTGTGGCTGCCCTGTTTCGGGCGACCATAAAGGTCGCCCCTACGGAAAGGGCGCAGAAAATATCATTGCCAGTCGCAGACGAAGCAATCTCAAACATTGTCTTGGCGTATGACACAGGTAACAGATACAAAATAAAAATCTGTGTTTATCTGTGGACTATTTAGTCTGCGCCTCTGTGGTTTAATTTTTACCTTTTTTCAGTAGACAACAAACTTATTGAAACTTTTTGTTTAACCGGATTTCCGCATCAAATTAACGCGAATTTCTCAAATTTAAGCATAAAATCTGTGAAATTCGTGAAAATTAGATGCAAAAAAGAGAGAGAAGGGTAAAAGTTTCATTTAGTTCGACTCATAAAAATCTCTGTGAACTCTGTGTTCCATCGGATACGCTGTACAGTTACGCTCACAGCAGGGTTTCGATTTGCCAGCGCTTCAATTCATCAATCATCCGGTGGGCGGTAATATCCAGCGAAATGGGGGTGATGGAAATGAGATTATTTTCGGTTGCCCAAAAATCAGTGCCGTGTTCCGGCACACCGGTGGGCGGCTGACCGCCAATCCAAAAGTAATCGCGCCCGCGCGGGTCTTTGCGATGCACCAATTCATCCAAATAGACTCGCTGCCCCAAACGGGTGATGGCAGTACCGGCGACATCCACCCAATCGCAGGCGGGGAAATTCACATTTAAAAAGGTTCCGGCGGGCAAACCCTTTTTCAGCACCAGAGACGCCAATCGCGCGGCGAATGCCGCCTGCCCGCTGTAATCGCTGCTGGCAACGGGATGCACCCGCGAAAAGGCGATGGCGGGCAAACCGTCAATCACCGCCTCCACCGCGGCGGCAACCGTGCCGGAATAAAAAAGGTCGTATCCCATATTTGCCCCCAAATTGATGCCCGATACCACCAGCGACGGGCGTTTTTCCAGCACGCCGAGCATCGCCAGCGCGACACAATCGGGCGGCGCGCCGCTCGATTTGTATGCGGTGCTGCCGTCTTCCCATTCGATGGCATCGGCGCGGAGCATTTTGTGCAGCGTTTTGGGATGCCCCGATGCCGACCAGTTATGGTCGGGGGCGAAAATGACGGTTTCCGCCACCGTGTTCAGTGCTTTTTTCAGCACGGGCATCACTGGCGAGTCGATGCCGTCATCATTGGTCAACAAAATAAGCGGTTTTTCGGTCATCGTTTCCTCGTAACTATACAGGGTATACACCCCCTCCCTAACCCTTCCCCTTAAAGGGTGAGGGAATTTTTCCCCCTCCCTTTGAGGGAGGGGGCAGGGGGAGGGTGAAAATTCGGTCAGACAAATAGTTTCTTCAAAATACAACGCTACGCTGAATAGTTACATAGATTGTTCAAAAGTAACTAATCAGCGTGTCCACCGGAACACAGAGAAGCCCGGAGTTTTCACAGAGTTCACAGAGATTTTTTATGGAAAAGTAGTGTTTACCTCACGCAAAGATGCCAAGTCGCAAAGATTTACAAGTTTTTTGTATTTTCAAGCACAAAAATCTTTGTCATCTTTGCGTCGCCTGTGCCCTGCGGGTATTGTGAGAGAATTTTAGTTTCGGGCGACCATAAAGGTCGCCCCTACGGAAAGGGATTTCCCTGAGAAAACCAAAAAAAATCTGCCTTTATCTGTATCATCTGCGTCATCTGCGTTCTGTTCAGCGTGTACTCATTTGTCTCGAACATTCGTAGGGGCAGCCCTTGTGGCTGCCCTGTTTCGGGCGACCATAAAGGTCGCCCCTACGGAAAGGGATTTCCCTGAGAAAACCAAAAAAAATCTGCCTTTATCTGTATCATCTGCGTCATTTGCGTTATCTGTGTTCTATCTAACCTATCCCTGAACAGTTGCAAGATTGGCAATTTGTCCATTTGCTGAATCGCTGCGTCGCCGAAGCGCTGAATCGTAATAATTGTGGACTTGAGACCTGAAACGCGGGTCGAGCAGCAGGCGGGATTGCGGTTTGTCTTCATCTTCTTTTTTATGGACGATGGAAATATGCAGCGGGTCGGTTTGGAACTCGTTGCCCGCGGCATCGAAGGCTTTCACCCAAATAACGTGCGTTTCGGTATAGCCCACCGTGTCGGAAATAATCTGCATTCCGCCGGAGAAAACCTGTGTGTACCCGATGATTTTTTCGGTGTCGGTAATATCGGGGTTGGCGGCGATGTCTTCCGGTGTGCGCGGCGCGGTGATGCTGATAACCTGTGTCAAGGTGATAACCTGACCCGGCACGGGTTGTCCGTCTTCGCCGATAATGGGTTGTCCATCCGGCGCAAGCAGCGGCAGGGTTTGGGTGATGGCATATTCCCGGCTGAGGGTTATATCGCTCATCACCAGCGTCCAGCGCATATTGTACGGCGCAACCGTACTTTCACCGATTTTGCGGTTGTCAATATAGTATTCCACTCTGTCCATCGCAAAATTATCGCTGGCATCCACCTGGAAGTTGACATATTCATCATCTTCCAGCACATACACTTTGCCGTCTTCCGGGTTGAGAATTTCGGCGGTGGGCGGGGTATTGTCGATGGTCACTTGGGTTGCCTGCCGCTCGAATGAGCCATCGCCGCGCAAAACGGTCAGTTGCAGGGTGTATAGCCCTTCCGGCAAACCGGACGTTTCCCAGTATTCCAGCGGACCATTATCCACCGGACTGCCGTGGTCGCCGCCAATCTGATTCCACGCCTGCGGGTTGAGTCCCTGCCCGAATTCCAGCCGGTAGAGTTGGAAGCCGTCGAGCCGAGCGTTGCCGGTGATGACCACGCCGCCGTGGATATACTCAAATTGGCGGGGATAGGTTATCGCCACGGGACCCGCCGCGACAGCGCCGGCGCAACTGTCATCATATTCGTGCGGCGGTTGGGGAATACCCTGTTCTTTCACCCAGTCATTCGCCACCGGCGGATAAATTTCAAACACCTGCGTTTCAATCAAATCGGGCGGGGTGCAACCGGCAACCGCCAATTTTCCGTTGGCTTTATTGATTTGAAAGGCTTGATGGACATTATCTTTCTCTTTCGGTTCCGTGCCTTCCAAAAAGAGTTCGGTTTTGGTACTGGGAGTGTACTCGGTGGGCAGCAATCCCGACACCGCATCCACCGTGACATCCACCAGTCCGGGCGGACGCAGCCACGTTTCCACCGGCTTGTCGCGGTGATAGTATTCCATCACATCGTGCCAGATGGGACCCGCGCCGGAAAGTCCGGTGACATCTTTCATCGGGGTGTTATCGTTATTGCCCACCCACACGGCAACTGCCAACTGCGGGGTATAGCCCAGTGTCCAGTTATCGCGGAAGTTGTTGGTCGTGCCGGTTTTCGCCGCCACGGGACGGTCATCCAGCACCAGCGAACTGTGCGCGCCGAAAGCGGGGGCGCGGGCATTGTTGTCGGTCAAAATGCTGGTCATCAGATATGCCAGCGCGGGGGAGATGATTTGCTCGGTGTGGGGCTGGGTATATTCATACAGAATTTTCCCGTCGGCATCTTCCACCCGCAAAATTGCCACCGGGTCGAGTTTGCGGTATCCGGGGCGAATATCCTGCTCCGGCACGGGTTTGCCCGCCATCACCCCGTTGTTGGCAAACACGCTGAACGCATACGCCATATCGAGCGGTTTCACTTCGCCGCCGCCGAGCGTCAGCGCCAAACCGTAATAGTCCTCATCCAGCGTGGTTAATCCCATTTTGTGCGCGTTGCGAATCACATCTTTCACGCCCGATTTCTGCATCACCCACACGGCGGGGATGTTGTAACTGCGGGCAAGTGCGTTCCGCACACTGACGGGACCGTGATATTTCAGGTCGTAATTTTCGGGCACGTATGGTGGGTTCGGCGGGTCGGGGAATGCCTGCCGCACATCCATAATCATCGTGGCGGCAGTAACCACTCCTTTTTGCAGTGCGGTCATATAATTAAACGGTTTGAACGATGAACCGGGCTGCCGACCGGGATTGGCTGTACAGACATTCACATTGCCGTCATTTTCGGTATCCCAATAATCAACACTGCCCACCATTGCCAAAATCTCGCCGGTTTTGGGACGAATGGCAACCACACAGGCGTTGCTGGCGTTATGGTCGCCTTCCTGCAATTCCTGCACGTGCTGTTTGGCAATTTCCTGCGCTTTTTCATTCAAATCCAAATCAACAGTGGTGATAACCTTTAATCCGCCACGATAAACCGTGCGCGGGTCGAACATTTTCAGCAGTTGGTCGCGGGCATACACGGCAAAATGTGGCGCGACAATATCGAACCGCTGCTGGATCGGTTTCACATCGAGTTTTTGAGCAAACGCGGCATCCGCTTCGGCTTGGGTGATAACCCCCTCTTCCACCATCCGGTCGAGCGCGATGCCCTGCCGTTTTTTCGCCTGCTCAAAATTATCGAGCGGGTTCAGCGCGGGGAACTGCGGTATCGGCG
>JALVZI010000422.1:6749-7965 GCA_027022125.1 Anaerolineae bacterium
AAATACACCTGCGCCGCCGCTTCGATGCCATACGCCAGATTTCCATAATAATTGGTATTGAAATACCACTCTAAAATTTGGTCTTTTTCATACCGGCGGGTAATTTCGGTGGATAGAATCAGTTCCTTCAATTTGCGGGTGTACGATTTTTGGGCGCGTTCCTTTTCGTCAATGATGATATTTTTGATGAGCTGCTGGGTGATGGAACTGCCGCCCTGAATTTGCCCGCCCTGCAAATTGCTGACGAACGCGCGAGTCAAGCCTTGAATATCGAACCCGGGATTGGTATAGAAGGTTTTATCTTCCAGCGCCACCACCGAATCGCGGCAAGCCTGCGGAATTTTGTCTATCGTCACATAAGAACGGTCGCCCAAGCGGGGGTCGAACAGTTCATACAGCACCACTTTTCCGGTGCGGTCGTAAAGTTTGGTGGTCTCGAAATTCTCCTGCTCGGTTTCGATGGCGCTGGGGTCGGGCAACTGTGCGGCGAAACTGGCATATACCGAATATGCCGCGCCGAACACCCCGGCAAAAAGCGTGCCGATAACTGCCAGCGTGATAATCAGCGCCCCGCCGAATGTCCATCCGACAAAAAGCCCGTATTTGGGGCGAAATTTTTTTGCTCGTGCCCGCCGTCGGCGGGTTATCATTACTTTTCGATTCGATTGCATATGTTTTCCGTGATTCGTGATTCGTGATTCGTGATTCGTGATTCGTGATTCGTGATTCGTGATTCGTGATTCGTGATTCGTGAAATGGTATCAGAAAGTGATTTTTGGGGCAAGTACCAATCTCAATTTTAGGCTACGGTTATCCGACAATTTTCCAACGCTTGACGAGCAGCAAATAGCGAGTAGCGAATAGTGAATCTCCCATCAGTCCAATATCACGTTTCACTCATCACTCATCACTCATCACTCATCACGCATCACGCATTACGCATTACGTCTTCACGCAGCCCATTGTTCATTACTCATTGTTCATTGAAAATTGAATTTTCTCCAGCACCAGCCAGTGCGATAGCCCCAATTTTTGCAGCGGCGTTTTCTCCAGAAAATAGGTTGTTCGCCGGATGAAATTGCCCAGTTTCGGTGCGCGGCGCACCACATTATCGTAACCGGGGTAAATTTGCCGGTGAAAAATCACCCGCACGGGTAATCCGGCAAAAAGCCGCCGCAAGCCGCGCGCGGTATATGCCGCACGTGCGGGCATATAC
>JALVZI010000423.1:0-2023 GCA_027022125.1 Anaerolineae bacterium
GCTGACCTCTCCCGTGCTGAAATCGGTGTTGCGGGCATTGATTGTGCTCGCGCCGATTGTCATCAGTGTGTTGCAAAATGCGTCCAATAAATTTCGGGAGGGGACAAATTATGTGCAGTTGCGCGGTGCGGCAGAAGCCCTGAAACGCGAAATTTTCCGCTATCGGATGAAAGTTGATTTGTACAGCCCCGAACAGACGGTCAACACACCCCGCGACATCAAATTGGTGGGCAAAGCCAAACAAATCGGTGCAAATTTGATGAGCAGTGAAACAGGGCAGGACGGACTGCTGCCGTACACGGGCGACCTGCCGCCCAAGGGGGCAATCGCCGCCGAGGATGACGGTTTTACCGATTTGACGCCCGATGAGTATATCCAATGGCGGCTGGAAGACCAGCGCGATTATTATCGCGCGCGCATTGCCGGTTGGAGCCGGCAGGCGCGGATGCTGCAATGGTCAATTTACGGTTTTAGTGGGTTGGGGTCGTTTTTGGCGGCAATCGGCGGCGAAGTTTGGGTGGTGGTAACCACCGCGGTGGTCACGGCGTTCATCAGTTATCAGGAATATAAACGCTATAATCTGCTCATCAGCATTTACAATCAAGCCGCCACCGATTTGGAAGCGGTGCGGTTATGGTGGATGGCACTGCCGCCGAAGGAACAGAAATACCGTGATAATGTCAATAAATTGGTAAAAAACACCGAAACCATCCTGCGCACCGAACATGCCGACTGGATGCAGGAAGTCCGTGAGGCATTGATGGAGTTACAGCACAACGATGAAATGGCGCAGCAGGCGAATCAATGAAAAATGAATGGGCGAATGATGAATAGCGAATGGGCGAATCACCAATTATTGCAAAATCAAGCCGGATATTCGTTTGATATGTAGGGGCGACCCTTGTGGTCGCCCGGAACAGGGCAGCCACAAGGGCTGCCCCTACGATTTTTCAAGAGAATTGGGTTTATTGCCGACAATATTTGTTGGTTTTGCATTATGCTTTCAGAGTTGCAGGGTAGCAGAGTAGCAAAGTTGCAAGTCTCACTTTCTCACTTTCTCGTCTGCTCACTTTCACAAACCTAATCACCAATCAACCAATCACCAATCAACCACTGTCAATTGCACCGACTCTCCCAGTGGTTGGATGACGCCTGGTTGGGGTTGAAAATACATTCCCGCCACCAGCGAAACACCGGCGGGCAGATTGTCGGGGAGCGCGAGTGTGTGCCGGTCGCGCAGAATTTCGCCGGGATGCCACAGACGGCTGGGGTAAAAATTGCCGCCGGGGCGATGGTCGCTTTGGGTAATGCCCGCGCCATCCGCGCCGACCAGATGCACGAATGAGGTGTAATTTTCGGCGGGCGGGCTATCCACCTGCCAGAAAATATCCACCGTCAGCGAGTTTTCCGCACGGGTGAGCGTGTATCCGGCGAGGCGCAAACCGTCGCCCAGCGGCGCAGAGAGCGGCACGGCGGGGGAAAGATTCGCTGGGGTGGCGCGCACCAATTGCGCGTGCGGCAGGGGGGGCAGCGGCTCGAAATCGGCTTTCAGCGCCAGCCCGTCCATCGGTTTGATGAAATAGACAGCGCGTCCACTGGCGAACGCCGTGTCGAGCAATCGCCCCACATTTTGCACATCCGGCGCGGGGGTTATCAGTGGGAAAAGTCCCAGCAAATCGCGCCGCCGATTTTCCACATATTGAAAATACCACATCGGCATCAACTCGTTGCGGTCGTTGCTCAGCAGAATGGCATTTTGCGGCAAATCCGCCGCCAGAATTTCCTGCCATGCATCGCGGGCGATGGTGTTTTGGTGTTGATTGACGGCTGAATATCGCGTAGCCATCAATACTGCCGGTAACAGCAGCCCCACCGAAACTACCAGCAATTGCGCCAGATGCCGCATTCGGGCATTCAGATTGGAAAATCCCGCGCCGAAAGCGGGGCTCTCGGCGACGCGGGCTTGCTTGCGCGCCACCAGTTTTTCCGCCGCCGTTTCGGCGATGGCGAGCGCGCCCACTGC
>JALVZI010000423.1:2033-2395 GCA_027022125.1 Anaerolineae bacterium
CCCACTGCCAACCACACGGCCAAAATCAGCCACACGGGGATGAACAGCACATAAATATCGCCGATGAAATAGACCAGATTGAACGCCCAAAATCCCGCCGCGCCGAGCGCCGTCAGCGTCAGCACGGGCGGATTTTTTCGCAGTCGGAAAATGCCGATTGCCGCCAGCACAATTCCCGCCCAACCGATTTGCTGCCGCAAAAAGCCGAAACTCTGCGCCAGCCGGTCGAACCCGATTGCCGTCGGGCGCACATCGGCATTGAACGCCCCGCCCATAATGTGCGAGAAAAATCCGCCGATGGTGTTTTGGTACAGCGTCAACGTGCGGCTGGCGCTCAGCCGAATTTCGGCGTATGGCACATG
>JALVZI010000424.1 GCA_027022125.1 Anaerolineae bacterium
CTCCGAGCAGCCGCAGACCACTCCCAGGTTGTTCGGATCGAAGATCTTGACGAAGGACGGTGTCTCGAAGGAATCGGTATAGACGATGCCGCAGTAGTCTTCCTGGTGTTCCTCCCGCAGCAGGCGGTCGACTTCCCCGATGAAACGCTGCAGTTCTTCCGCGGACGCCGGGGTTTCCGGCGGTGCCTCCCCGACGGCATAGACGTACCAGCCGCCCTCGGCATCGTCCCGCAGCCTCTGCCACAGCGCGTCGAGCTGGTGCCAGCGCAGCACGCCGTAGAAGCTGCCGCGAAAGGCAGCGAGATAGGGATCCTGTTCCACTGCCGCGCTCTGAGTCATGGTGTCTTCCTCCGCTCCGGGATGTCCGGGACCGGGACAAGGTAACCAATGGCGCCCGCGCTGCCAATACCGCCGCCGTTCAGCGGGCACGGTCCAGCAGTTCGCACAGGGCCTCGGCACCGTCGAGCAGCCGCGACGTGGGGCGCTGCATGATGTCTGCGTCGATGGCGTGCCGGGGCCCCGCCCGCACCGCCGTGAGGCCGGGCCCGCGGCCCCGTGCCCCCCGCCCCCTACCATCCCCCCCACCGCCCTGCGCGGGCTGCTCCGGCAGGAATAGTTGATTGGTGATTAGTGATTCGCGGAATCACTGAATCGCTGATTCGTTGAATCGTATTGCGTGATGCGTGATGCGTGATGCGTGAATTGTTCATTCCCTTGCTTCTTGCTTCCTGCTCCTTGCTTTCGTGATGTGTGAACCCTGCAACACTGCAACCTTGAACTTTGAACCCCCAACTCCCACAACATTAACGCCCCCATAAACGCTTTGTTAACGCCCGCGTGTTATGATGTTCCCGTACCATCCAGCAAAAGCGAAAATTTCTGCCAAAGGGGCAACAGATGACACGCGGAATCACGCATAATCTCAACGGGAGCACCCTAAAACCAAACGAACTTCAATTGGAGATAGAAAACATCCACCTGCATTTTGGCGGCGTTGCCGCCATCAGCGGTGTGAGTTTAAAAGTTAACCAAAGCGAAATTGTCTCCATCATCGGTCCGAACGGCGCCGGTAAAACCAGTCTCCTCAATTGCATCAGCGGGCTGTACCACCCCCAACGCGGCAAAATTACCTTCCACAATCACGGAAAAGAATACGAATTGACCAAAATGCGCCCGTATCAAATCGCCGAGGCGGGCGTGGCGCGGTCATTCCAGAACATCGAATTGTTCAAACATATGTCGGTGCTGGATAACCTGATGCTGGGACGGCACATTCATCTGAAATCAGGTATTTTCAGCAATATGCTGTATTGGGGCAAAACCCAAAAAGAAGAAATCGCCCACCGAAAATACATTGAAGACGTGATTGACCTGCTGGAAATTCAATCCATCCGCAAGCAACCGGTGGGCGCGCTGGCGTATGGCTTGCAAAAGCGAGTCGAATTGGGGCGCGCGCTGGCGCTCCAGCCCGCCATTTTGGTGATTGATGAGCCGATGGCAGGCATGAATGTCGAAGAAAAAGAAGATATGGCGCGTTTCATTTTGGATGTCAACGAAGAGCATGGCGTCACCATCCTGCTCATCGAGCACGATATGGGTGTGGTGATGGGCATTTCCGACCGGGTGGCAGTGCTCGATTTCGGTATGAAAATCGCCGACGGCATTCCCGACGAAATTCAGCGCGACCCGGCAGTGATGCGCGCCTATTTGGGCGAACAACACGTGACAATTTAACTTCCACTTCTCGGAGGCGGTTTATGGGCGAAACATTTCCCCAACTTTTGCTGGAACGGGCAAAAGAATTTGGCAATAAAAAAATAGCCCTGCGCGAAAAAGAGTTCGGCATTTGGCAGCCGGTCACATGGCAGGAATATCTGGAACACGTCAAGTATTTCTGTTTGGGATTGACCAGTTTGGGGCTGGAACGGGGCGACACCATCGCCATCATCGGCGACAATCGCCCCGAATGGATTTACGCCGAACTGGCGGCGCAATCGGCGGGCGCGAAAAGTATCGGCATTTATCAGGATGCCATCGTCAAAGAGGTTATTTACATTATTGGGCACGCCGATGTGAAATTCATCGTTGCCGAAGACCAGGAGCAGGTGGACAAAATTCTGGAAATGTGGTCGGATTTGCCCACCGTCAAAAAGGTTATCTATTACGACCCCAAAGGTTTGCGCAATTATACCGAAGATTTTCTGATGTATTTTTACGATGTGGAAGAATTGGGACGCGAATATGAAAAACAGTTCCCCAATTGGTTTGAAGAAAGTGTCGCGCGCGGCAAAGGGTCTGATTTGGCGATTCTGTCCACCACCTCCGGCACGACGGGATACCCCAAATTGGCGATGCTGACGCACGACAATCTCATCAGTATGGGCA
>JALVZI010000425.1 GCA_027022125.1 Anaerolineae bacterium
GGTTTTGCCGACCCCGCCACCGCAGGAAACGGGCGCGGTGTCTGCGGCAACGCCCGCCGCGCCGACAGTAGCGCGTCCCACTGCCACCCGCCGCCCGCCCGCGTTTTCGATGCCGGGGGCGGCAAACACGCCCCCCGCCGCGCCGAGCCGGACACCGGCGAATCAAAATTATGACGCGGCGCAGGTTGTGAGCCGGTATGCCGCCGATGTGCTGGGTATAGCAGTGACGGTTGTTTCTGCGGGCGAAAAAACGGGCACGCTGACCCTGCCGCCGCAGGTTCAGGCAGATGTGGATGCCGCAGTGAACATCGCCGGGGAGACAGTTGCCGCCGTGCTGGAAAATGGCGCGGCATCGGTCAGTTTGGGCGACGGGACGGTCAGCGGAGATGTGTCGGCGGATGTGCAGGATGCGTCGCTGGGGGCGTTTGTGCTGCGCCAAAATGCCGCCCCGCCCGCCGATGCCGACAGTGCGCTGGCGATGGTTCGCGCCGCGTTTCCCGGTATTGCCGATTTACCGTTTGAATCGCAGGAAACCCAAACCGCGCCATCGGGGGCGGGAAAATTGCTGCTGCCAACACCACCGGGCGGCGCACCGCGTCCGTCGGGCAACCGCACCGAGTTTGTTTTTTCCGCCGCCACCCGGCAAAGCGAGCCGGATATTCGCAACGGGCAGATGAAAACGGTTGCCGTTTCGGCGGAAGTGGGGGTACTGCCCGGCGCAAACGGCACAGTGGCAGTGTTCGCCGTGGTGGGCAAAGGTACACTCGCGGCGGAAATCGGCAAATAAATAGCGGGTAGTGGTTGTTTTTTCACTGAAATGTCATTCCGGAAATTCGCGCAGCGAATTATCCGGAATCCACAGACGAGTGCAGTGGATTCCCGCTTTCGCGGGAATGACAATTGAAGTTTGTATGGAAAAAATACGTGAAATGACTTCGACTGTCGGTCAATTTGAACCACCACCAAATTGCGAATGGGCAGATGGAAAACTCTGTAACCCTGAAATTTGAAACCAGACTTCGGTTTCGCCATTTACGGTTAAAGTTATTGTATGATGAATGGAAAACTCTGTAACCCTGAAATTTGAAACCAGACACTAAAAAAGGAGAAATGGTATGAGCAACAAGAATGTATTTGGCGCACGAGCCAAATTCAACACCGGAAGCGGTGAAGCGTATATTTACCGTCTCGATAAATTGGAAAAAGACGGGGTGGCAAACATCAGTCGCTTGCCGTTTTCCATCAAAGTTTTGCTGGAAGCGTTACTGCGCGAGTGCGATGGTTATCTCGTCACCGAAGAAGATGTCATCGGGCTGGCAAATTGGAATCCGAAAGCATCCACCCAGAAGGAAATTCCCTTCAAACCGGCACGAATTGTGCTGCAAGACTTTACGGGCGTGCCCGCCGTGGTCGACTGGGCGGCGCTCCGCTCGGCGATGGCGCGTATGGGCGGCGACCCCGCCAAAATCAACCCCATCATTCCCGCCGATTTGGTGATTGACCACTCGGTGCAGGTGGACGCTTTCGGCACGGATGCAGCACTGTTCATCAACACCGAACGCGAATTTGAGCGCAATTTTGAACGCTACCAATTCCTGCGCTGGGGACAAAAAGCGCTGAACAACTTCCGTGTGGTGCCACCCGGCAGCGGGATTATCCACCAAGTGAACCTTGAATATCTGGCGCGCGGCGTGTGGACTCGCCCGGAAGATGATTTGCAGGTGGCGTACCCCGATTCGCTGGTGGGTACCGACAGTCACACCACCATGATTAACGGGCTGGGCGTGCTCGGCTGGGGTGTGGGCGGCATCGAAGCCGAAGCCGTGGCGCTGGGGCAACCGATTTACATGCTCACCCCGCAGGTTATCGGATTCAAATTGACCGGCACACTGCGCGAAGGCGTCACCGCCACCGATTTGGCGCTCACGGTGGTGCAGATGCTCCGTGAAAAAGGCGTCGTCGGCAAATTTGTGGAATTTTACGGTCCCGGACTGACTACCATGACCCTGCCCGACCGCGCCACCATCGCCAATATGTCGCCGGAATACGGCGCGACGATGGGTTTCTTCCCGATGGATGATGAAACGCTGCGCTATCTGCGGCTCACCGGACGCTCGGATGAGCAGGTGATGCTGGTGGAACGGTACATCAAAGAGCAGGGACTCTATCGCAGTGACGATACCCCCGACCCCGAATTCACCGACACGCTGGAACTCGATTTGGGTGATGTGGAATCGAGTTTGGCGGGACCGAAACGCCCGCAAGACCGCATTCCGATGCCCGAACTGAAAAAAGCCTTCCGCGAATCGCTGACCGCGCCGGTGGGCGTCAAAGGGTTCGGCTTGAAAGCGGACGACCTGAAAAGCACCGGCACATTCAAAAAG
>JALVZI010000426.1 GCA_027022125.1 Anaerolineae bacterium
GATTAAGGATATCGAATCAGGCAGGATCCAGATAGACTCATGCTTCCCGCCCACGGCGACGGCTACCGCCACGGCGACCACCGCCAAGCTCGCCAACGATTACCGCGCCACCCGCGAATTTGCTCACGAGCAGGGTGTGCCGAATTTCCACGACGCGGGGGAAGGCATTTGCCACCAGTTGATGGCAGACCATGCCCGCCCCGGCATGATAATCGTCGGCAGTGACAGCCACACCTGCACCAGCGGTGCGTTCAACGCTTTTGCCGCCGGTATCGACCGCACCGAAACGGCGGGCATCTGGAAGCGCGGCGAAACGTGGTTCCGTGTGCCGGAGACCATCAAAATTACCCTGCACGGCGCGCTGAAAAAGCCGGTGGCGGCAAAAGATGTGGCGCTGTGGATTATGGGCATGATTGGCTCGGCGGGCGCAAATTATATGGCAATTGAATATCACGGCGAAGGCGTGCAGACGCTCTCGGTGGCAGAGCGGATGACACTGGCGAATCTGGCATCGGAAATGGGCGCGAAAAATGCCGCATTCCCCCCCGATGCCGTGCTGGCGGAGTTTCTCGGCGGGGAAATTGAAAACGGCGTGTGGGCAGACCCCGATGCGCAATATGCCCGCGAAATCGAATTGAATCTGGACGAGATTTTCCCGGTGGTTGCTGCGCCGCACCATGTGGACAACGTGCGGGGCATCGGCGAAGTGGCGGGCACGCCCATTCAGCAGGGCTTGATTGGCACTTGCACCAACGGTCGGCTGGAAGATTTGCGCGCCGCCGCCGAAATTCTGCGCGGGAAAAAAGTCGCCCCCGATTTTCGGTTGCTGGTTGCGCCCGCATCGCGGAAAGTGCTGCTGCAAGCCATGCGCGACGGCTATATCCAAACATTCATCGAAGCGGGGGCAAACGTGCTGTCGCCATCGTGCGGACCGTGTCTCGGCACGGGGCAGGGCATTCCCGCCGACGGGGATAACGTGTTGTCTACCGCCAATCGCAATTTCAAAGGTCGAATGGGGAACAAAAATGCCAACATCTATCTGGCATCCCCGGCGACGGTTGCCGCCTCTGCGCTGACGGGGGTCATCACCGACCCGCGCGATGTGGCGGGCACGGAAGTCTATCCGTTCAGACAGGAACAGAGCAGCACGGTGGATATTCCCGCCGGAGAAAATCGGCGCATCAATGGCGTGTGGGCATATCAGGATGCCGACAATTTGAACACCGACCAGATGTTTGCCGGAAATTTAACCTATAAAATTGCCAGCGCCGAACCGGAAAAAATTATGCCGCATCTCTTTGCCGGATTTGATGAAAATTTCGCGGCGAATGTGCAACCGGGCGATATTTTGATGTGCGGCGACAATTTCGGCTGCGGCTCATCCCGCGAGCATCCTTCGGTGGGGTTGGCGCACGCCGGTGTGAAAGCGGTCATCGTCAAATCGGTATCGCGGATTTTCTTCCGTTCCGCCATCAATCAGGGCTTGCCCATCATCGTGCTGCCCGAAGCGGTCAACTATTATCGCCCCGGCGATTCGGTGTCGGTGGATTTGGCGGCGGGCACGGTTTCCGTCCGCGATAAAACTTTCCGTTTTGCGCCATTACCCGCCAAACTGATGGAAATTCTGGACTCGCGCGGGCTGGTCAACTGGATAATGGCGAAGAGTGCATGAGCAGCCAACCGCCGGCAATCAGCCGTCAGCCGTCAGCGAATGGGCAAATGAGCGAATCTCCAATTGCTGATAGCCAACCGCCAATCTCCCGTGCCCGTTCCCGAAAAGACATTACCCTGCGGGTGCTGGCGGTACTTTTTTCCATCGGCATCACCATCGTCATCATCGGCGCGCGTGATTCCATCGGAAAATATGCCGTGTATGGTTATCCGGGGGTGCTTCTCATCAGTATGCTGGGGAACGCCACGTTGATTCTGCCCGCGCCGAGTTGGGCGATTGTGTTCGCTGTGGGCGGCGCGCTGAGCCCGTTTTGGGTCGGTGTCTGGGCGGGTGTCGGGTCTGCCATCGGCGAAATGACCGGCTATCTGGCGGGGTTCGGTGGCAGCGCGGTGGTCGAAAATCGGGCGCGGTATCATCGGTTGGAAGTGCTGATGAACAAATATGGCGCGTGGCTCATTTTCGCGCTGGCAGCCATTCCGAATCCGATTTTCGATGTGGGCGGCATTCTGGCGGGCACGCTCAAAATGCCGTGGTGGAAATTTCTCGGTGCGGCGGCGGCGGGCAAAACCGTGCGTTTCATTCTGTTGGCAATCGTGGGCGCATCGGTTTTCGGGGGTTGACGAGCGCGGGGAAACCGGTTACAATTTTTGTGGATAGAAATAATTTTGGGGGCGTAGTGCATTGTCCGGCCTTAATTGTCGGGATATTGT
>JALVZI010000427.1 GCA_027022125.1 Anaerolineae bacterium
GAAAATTGACGATGGCATAAGTTGCGGGGGTGAACAGCACTTCAATGGAAACTTTGAAAATGTAGTTGGCGACAATCAGACTGAGCGCAATTTCCGGCGGAAAAACGCCGAACAGGGTGGCAACCAAAATGAAAATGACGGTATCCACGCCTTCGCCAACGAGTGTGCTGCCGATGGTGCGCATCCACAAAAACCGCCCTTCGGTGAGCACTTTCATTTTTGCCAGAATGACCGAGTTGGAAAACTCGCCGGCAAAATAGGCGGACAGGCTCGCCAGCACGATGCCGCCCGATGCCACGCCGCCAAGAATGGCATCGTATGCCGATTGCCCGGCATATTGCTGCCACATCGCTTCGCCGGGCATTTTGCCGATAACCCAGAATGTACCCGCCATCAGCAGTGCCGCGCCGAAGCCCGCCCAGATGATGCGGCGGGAACGTTTATAGCCGTAAACTTCGGTCAGAATATCGCCGAAAATGTAACTGATGGGAAAAAGCAGGGTGCCGCCATCGAAAGCCAGCGGCAACCCGAAAATGCTGACACCCCAATCGACAATTTTGGCGGCAGAGGCAATATTGCTGATGAGCAGGACTGCCACAAAGGTGGCGGCGACAAAATCGTAATATTTGTAACTGCGGTTGGTCATAATCGTTTTTCTCTGTCCAAAAAATAAACGCAAAACGCAGCGCGATTATATGCGACTCCGGGGTATCGCGCAATACGTTTTGCGTTTTTTGGATGGCGGTGGCGCGCGCGATTATTTTACTTTCGGCGCGGCGGCTTTCACGGCATCGGAAACCTGTCATTCAAACTGCTTGAAACTCTCATTGAACATTGCCGCCAGTTTTTTGGCTTGTTTGTCGTATGCTTTTTTGTCTTTCCATGTGTTGCGCGGATTGAGCACTTCGGCGGGTACATCCGGGCAGGAAACGGGGATGTTCAGCCCGAAAATCGGGTCGGCTTCGGTGGGCACGCTGTCGAGTTTACCCTCCAGCGCCGCTTCGACCATCGCGCGGGTGTGAGCAATTTTCATGCGATGCCCCACGCCATAGGGTCCGCCCGTCCAACCGGTGTTCACCAGCCACACATTCACGTTGTGTGCGTCAATTTTTTCGCCCAGCAGTTTGGCATATTCTCCCGGCGGCAGCGGCAAAAACGGCGCGCCGAAACACGCGCTGAATGTGGCTTGCGGTTCGGTGACACCTTTTTCTGTACCGGCGACTTTGGCGGTGTACCCCGACAGGAAGTGATACATTGCCTGCTCGCGGGTGAGTTTGGAGATGGGTGGCAGCACGCCGAAGGCATCGGCGGTGAGGAAGATGACATTTTTGGGATGACCACCCATTCCGGCGGGGTCGGCGTTGGAAATGTGGGTGATGGGGTATGCGCCGCGCGTGTTTTCGGTGAGCGAAGCGTCATCCAAATCGATGTGGCGGGTGATGGTGTCAATCACCACGTTTTCCAGCACTGTGCCGAATCGACGGGTGGTGCTGTAAATTTCGGGTTCGGCTTCCGGCGACAGCCGAATCATTTTCGCGTAACAACCGCCTTCAAAATTGAATACGCCTTTGTCGCTCCAGCCATGTTCATCGTCACCGATGAGCGTGCGGCGCGGGTCGGCGGAAAGGGTGGTTTTGCCGGTGCCGCTCAGCCCGAAAAAGAGCGCGACATCGTTTTTATCTTTGCCGTAATTCGCCGAGCAGTGCATCGGCAGTACATTTTTGAACGGCAGCAGGTAGTTCATAATGGTGAATGCTGATTTTTTGATTTCGCCGGCGTAACTGGTGCCGCCGATGAGTACCAGTTTCTTTGCAAAGTTTACCAGAATGAACGCTTCGGAGTTGGTGCCGTCTACATCGCGGTTGGCGTGGAATAGCGGGGTTGCGATGATGGTAAATTCAGGGACATGGTTGGCGCGTTCTTCGGCGGTGGGGTTGATGAACATGTTTTGCACAAACAGACTTTGCCATGCGTAATGGGTGATGACGCGGACGGGCAGGCGGTAGTTGGGGTCTGCGCCGACGAAGACATCTTGCACGAATACATCTTTTTGTTGCAGGAAAGACGCCACGCGGCGGTGCAGTTCATCGAATTTTTCCGGGGGGAAGGGGCGGTTCACGTCACCCCACCAGATGTGGGTTTCGGAGGAAGGCTCTTTTACCAGAAATTTGTCGTTGGGCGAGCGACCGGTGTGATGCCCGGTGCGAACCACCACGGGTCCAAGATGCGACAAAATGCCTTCGCGGCGGCGGATGATTTCTTCATACAGCGCTGCGGTGGGTAAATTCCAGTACACATCGTTAACGTTAATAATGCCGTGATTTTCCAATCCGATGGGACTGTGCTGTTCACCAAAGTGTTCTCTCATAAGATTCTCCTTTCAAAGGGAAGTGATTTAATGGTTGCACATTTAACGATTGAAGAGAATCAACCGTCAGATGTGCAATCATTCAATCCGGGCGAAACGTTCTTCCAGCATTTCCAGCACAATTGCTGCCTCAACCAGTTTGTCGAGCGGGTTTTGCGGTCCGCGGTAATAGCGATAATCGCAGGGCATGATGTCGAGCGTGTCAACCAACCGGCGGTGATTTTGGGCGATAGTGTGCGGGTTGACCACATACCACAGGGCAATTTCTTCCAAACTGGCATCGTGGATGTTAATTTTACGAATGGTGTAATCGAGTGCGGCAGCCCACTCGGCGGCTACCGTTTTAGATTTAAGGTTCGGCAGCGGTTGCCGACCGCACGCCACCTGAAAATCGACCCACATTTGCAGCGCAGCACCGACAACCAGCAGCGGGGCATGATGTTCCGGCATCACGGTGGTGATGGTTTGCTCTACCAAATCCAACCCGCTGCTGAAAATCGCCTCGAAGCGTTCTGCCAGCGATTGGTCCGGCTCCAGAAACATAAAATTGCCCAACGCGCGCCGCATCGATTCATAATCGCCGATGCGGATATACGCTTGTGCCAAATGCAGGTAATAATCGGCGTGGGTATCATCAAGCGCGATGGCGCTGTTAAACGCTTCGATGGCTTCTTCCACTTCCCACGCTTGCAGGTGGGTCAACCCTATTTCGCACAGATGCGCTGCGCGGCTTTTGGCAATTGAGGTATCGGTGGACATATTTAAATGAGTAATGAACAATGAATAGTGAACAAAAAGTGCGTAAAACGTGATGCGTGAAACGTGACATTGGACTGACAGTTGATTGGCGATTCACCCGTTCACAAATTCGCCCGGTTTTCAAACTTTGGGACTGATACTTTATACTGTACTGTGGTGACGCGGTAAAAAACTATATATCGGCGGGAGCGGGCATACCTTCCGGCAGCGGTGTGTCGGTATTGGCGGCGGGAATCATATGCTCCTCTTCCAGCAAACGGGTCAATGCGGCGGCAGAAACTTCCAGCATCGACTCATCCGGTTCGCGGGTGGTTAATTTTTGCAGCCACAAGCCGGGTGCAATCAACATTTTCATAATGGGATTTGTCATATGTGCCGCGCTGAATTTTAAAAATTCATACGCGATGCCGGCAATAACCGGAATGAGCAAAATCCGGGAAATGATGCGAATCCACAGTGCGGGTGTTCCCAGCAGCACGAACACAAAAATGGAAATGACCATCACAATCAGCAAAAATGCCGTGCCGCAGCGCGGATGCACGATGGTTTCTTTTTGCATTTCCGACGGGATGAGCGGGATGCCGTGTTCGTATGAATTGATGGCTTTGTGTTCTGCGCCGTGATAGCCAAAAACGCGGCGGATGTCGGGCATAAAACCGATGAGCCATACATATCCGATGAACATCGCCAGCCGGATGATGCCTTCCAGCACATTGCTCATAATGCCTTCGCCCATAAACTGCTCTACCCAGCCGATGATGAGCAGCGGCACAACAAAAAATATCCCCACTGCCATCAGCAGCGAAACCGCCACTGTGCCCCATGCCACGGGTCCTTTAAATTCCACATCTTCTTCGCCCATTGCCACATCGGCAGAAAACATCAGCGCGCGCATACCTAATCCCAGTGCATCCCACAAAAGGGTTACGCCGCGCAGAAACGGTACTTTGTTGATAAAACTACTGTAAATGCGGGGGTCAAGCGGTTCACTGTGAACGTGAATTTCGCCATCCGGTTGCCGCACGGCGACAGTCATCCGTTTTGAACCGCGCATCATCACGCCTTCGATGACGGCTTGCCCGCCATAATTAAATGGTTTTGCCATAAATGTCCTCAATTTCTGAAGAATATACTTTAAAATTTTACACCGAAGGCGTGTGTGTGTCAAAGTGACCGCCAGTGCAAATAACAGTAGGGTGAGATTTGGGTTCCCACCTTAAAATCTATCCAATTTCTTATGAAATTCTAACTTTTTCTTGACAGTTTGAAGTGCATCTATATAATAAGAATATCTTCACTGATATCAACGTACTCGACACAGGATGGTCTTTAATATTGGCACAGAAGCCTTGAGTGGGAAACCGCATGCAGGATGCACTTGCGCCGCGTATCTCATTGAACAGCACACTTCGGTTGCATCCCCTTTCGCGACAGGTAGAAAACGGTGTTGCAATTGTCGGGCGGAACGGACAATTTTTAGAGTTGCCGCCGGAAGGGCTGCAATTTTTAGATTGGCTCAACGAAGGGTTAACACTCGACCGGGCGCGGAAAAAGTTTGAAGAAGCGTTTAACCCGTTTCCCGATGAAGATTTATTTGATTTTGCCACGGCATTTTTAGAATGTGAATTTATCGCTGCGGTTGATGATATACCGCTGGCAACCGCAAAACCGCTCAAAGCCGAGACGAATCTTATCCCGCAGGCTTGGGCACAAAAGCTCTTTTCCAAACCGATACTGATACTTTGGATGGTATTTACCATCCCCGCTGCAGTGCTGTGGATTTCTAACCCTACCCTGTGGCCCCGCCGCGCTGATTATTTTTGGTCGCCGTACTATTCGCTGATAATACTGGTGGGAATGCTACTGTGGCTGGTCAGCATGGCACTCCACGAAATGGCACACTTTTTGGCGGCGCGAGCAAAAGGCATTGATGCCACCATCACTTGGACGCATCGACTGGGGTTCTTCCCGATGAGTCAAACGGTGATGCACAACATTTGGGCTATACCGCGCACGGCACGGTTTCTGCCGCTAGCCGCCGGGATGGTGTGGGATGTTTTTGTCATCAGTGTGATGGTCTATACACTGTATGCGGTTCAGCAGGGTTGGCTGGCATTACCGGGGGTGGCAATCGGTATTATCAAATTTCAGTTGTTGATAATGACGATGGGGCTCACCAGTCAATTCTGGCTCTTTTCCAGAATGGACGGCTATTTCCTGCTTTCATCGTTGCTCGGGCAGCGCAATTTGCAGGCAGACACTTTCACTTGGCTGCGGTCGTTGGTTGACCGGCAAGTCAAATTTGCGCCCCCCGCTGGTGGGATGAAATACATCTATCTGTATGCGTTAATAGCCATCGGGTGGGGCGGGGCGTTTATGCTACAATATTTAACCATCAACCTACCGGTAAAAGTGCAGTTAATTTGGCACTCGTGGTTAAAAATTGTGAACGGGGCAAATATCCCCGCCATCGATTTTGCAGATGGACTGGGTGTGTTTGTCGGGCAGATTTTGTATTGGGGTTTGTTGCTTTATGCACACACAAAAGAAACACTGCCCAAATTAACTCGTGGTCACGTTACCCCCAAGCCCTAATTGGTTTGATGCTAGCCGGGTAGCACGAAAAATATCTAAAAAAGGAGGAATGTCTAATGAAGGTGAAACGCGTGGAATCAGTGAAAACCACCGGCTTCGGCTACGATGGCTAATCTTATCAGAAAGTAGGAAATTGTTTTAATATGTGGCGTTTTAAAAAACAAACCAAATATAACATCTGGGTTTGGGATGGCTAGCACATAAGACATAGTTTCGAAGAACTGGAATATCGGTATTCGTTCGGATTGTGGCTGATTGGAACTGTGTCAGACCGCCAATTGACGATTGGCGGTTTTTTTGTTGCGTTTTTCGAGTATCGCTTGTACAATAATGGCATCTATTTGTTTTTGGATCAACGTAATATCAACGGTAGGATGCCACAATGCCCACTCTTCCCCCATCTCTGCAAAAAAGAAACGTGCTTTCCTTGAATGTTTTGGATATTTACATTTGGGGTGTTTCTTTTTTAGGTATATTGCTATTGGTTAAAGCAGTAACCACAATGTCCCTTGCCAATTTAGATGCTTTGGTTCTTGTTGGATTGGTAATTCTTGCAGAAGTATTAACCCAAAGTAAACTCTTTGCTCCTGAA
Source organism: Anaerolineae bacterium (assembly GCA_027022125.1). GTDB lineage: Bacteria > Chloroflexota > Anaerolineae > 4572-78 > 4572-78 > JANTHQ01. The sequence continues at coordinate 6,315 of JALVZI010000427.1, forward strand.
ATGGTTTTCTCCATTTCTTCAGCAGTGACATTTGCCACGTTAGTACTTTTTGGACCGTATGTGGCGACAATTGCTGCTGGAAGTGGTGGTATAGCTTTGGCGATTGCTCTCCAGGTATCCAGTACACGTAATCGCCAGCGTCAATCTTCGTTAGGGCAACGCATACTTTTCAATATGGCGGCACAATCTATTCCGGCAGCGATTGCTGGATGGGTGTATATTGGTTTGGGAGGTGTTGTCGGGCAGGTTGATTTATTGACCAACACTATACCGGTTATTTTGGCTGCTATTACACTGGAGTTTGCCAACGCGATTCTAGTGATTGGCGCGGTGGCTATTCAAACACGTATGTCTCTGACAAAAGTCTGGCGACGAAATGTGTCATGGACTATTCCAATTGATATCCTGACAATGGCTATCGGCGGGTGGGGAATGGCATATGCCTTTGAAATAGCCCACTATATTGGGTTGCTTGTCTTTTTCGTTCCCATTGCGATGACCATTTATGCCGTGCGATTGTATGTTGAGCAAACCAAACGCCAGATGGATAAACTGGAACACACAGTGGCAGAACGCACCGCCGATTTGCGACGGGCTTATGAAGAACTGCAACAACTTGACCAGACAAAAACCACGTTTTTTGCTATTGTGAACCACGAGATGCGCAGCCCGTTGACGGCGATTATCGGGTACGCCAGTATGCTTCTGCGCGATGAAACGCTGACTGAAGACCAACACTATCAAATTTCTGCCATTGAGAACAACAGCCGCCGGGTAATAGACCTGGTAAACAATATCTTGGATATTTCTCGAATTGAGGATGGAAAACTACGGTTGATGCCCGATAACATCCCTTTTGCCCCGTTGCTGGAAGAGGCGGTAACAACCGTTCGTCCTGCTGCCGCCGCGAAAAATATCACCGTTACCACCGAATCAACCGTGCCGCCGGAAACCACCGTATACGCCGAAAGCAAACGCATCGTGCAGGTAATTACCAATTTATTGAGCAATGCAATAAAATATACCCCCGAAACCGGCATAGTGCATCTGCGCGCCAAACTTTCTGCCGATGAGCAGATGGTTGAAGTGGAGGTGGTGGATAACGGTGTGGGTATTCCGGCAGAGGTTTTGCCGGTGATTTTCGACCGGTTCAGCCGCGCCGAGCGCGATGATATTCGCGGCATTTCCGGCACGGGGTTGGGACTGGCAATTGTCAAAGGGTTGGTCGAAGCGCACCATGGCAGGGTTTGGGCGGATAGTATCGAAGGGGACGGGTCAACCTTCGGTTTCGCCATTCCTCTTTCGGTAGAGATGTGGGAAGAATCTACCCCCGCCAGCGACGCCACAGATGAAACTGAACCACAAAAAACAATGTAAATAACAGCGCACCGGCAACCACCAAAAAGACGATGCGTGTCGGGGTGAATAACCGCTCCACACGCAATGTGGTCGGCACGGGGGTTGCGGCAGCGACGGCTGTCGGTTGGATGCGATTCGGCGCGGCGGGCGCGGGTGTGTCGGTGGCAACCGCCGCGATTTGCCCTGCGGTCGCGGTTGGTTCAGCCGTGGGG
>JALVZI010000428.1 GCA_027022125.1 Anaerolineae bacterium
AATCCACCTTTTTCCAATTTACGGCGGTCGTCAGCAACAAAACGACCATCACCGCGCCGATAGCCAATCCATGCTGGTGGGAAGGAATATCTGCCGACAGTTGCACCATCCCCATTCCCGCCGCAATGCCCATCAGCAGAAACACCGGCAGCAGATAGACGAATGAATCGGCGGTGGCATATCCCAACGCCAAAGTGATATATCCGCCCGCCGAGATGCCGACCGCCGCCAGCAGACGCGGGTTGTGCCGCCAAAGCCGCCACGCGCCCAGCCCCGCCAACGCCAAAGGCACAACGCCAAAGGCGATGAAATATCGCGCCAGCGCGGGGAGTCGCTGTGCCAGAGACGCCACCGGCGCGGCGAAAAGATAGCCGCGATAGATTTGCCCGCTAACCAGCGCCCACAGCCCGCCGAGCGTGTTCGGTTCGCCCCAAGTGACGGCGCCGTATCCGGCTCGAAGGGGAAGGTAGAGGAAAATCGCCGCGCCGAGCAAAGAGCCGAGACCAAAATAGCGAATAGCGAATGGCGAATGACGAATGACAAAATAGCCCAAAATCGGTATCAGAAAAATGGTGGTGAGATGGGTTCCCAGTGATAATCCGAAAACTACACCAAGCCAAAAATATCGGTGCTGCACAAAGGACTTAAATTTTTCACTCTTGGCGTCTTGGCGTGAGAAATTTGGTTTTTGTGCCAGCCACAGCAGTAAACTCGAAAAAAAGAGGTTCACGCCGTAAACTTCGGCGATGACAGCTTGCCCCCACACCGGCGGCGACAGCGCGAATGCCCACGCACCGATGAGCGCCGCCGGACGGTTGTCCGCGCGCTCGGCGATGATGCGGTAGAGCCAGAACGCCGCGCCCGCCGTCGCCACGGCAGAGAGCAGGGCGAGTCGCCAGGCAGGTGTACCGAGCGGCACTCGACTGAACAGCCAACCGAGCAGGGTGTAGGTCGGATAGCCGGACGGGTGCGGCACGCCGAGCGTCACCGCCGCCGTGATGAGGTCGCCGCCGTCTGCGCCGTGATGCGCCCACGTCAATCCGCGCGGCATGGTGAGCAGATAGACGGTCAGCGGGACGAAGAATGCCAGTGCCGGTATTAAACTTCGGCGGTTCATTCCAACCGCCCCGATAGCGTCAATTTCAGCCAGCCCCAAGCGAACCCCGCCCCCAGCGATACCGCCCGCACAATGAGCATCAGCGGCGCGACCCACAGCACGGCGCGGTCGCGCCGCCAAATTTTGCGGTAAAACGGCACACCGCTGACCACCAACGCCAGCCAACTCGCCAGCGATGCCCACCCCAACCACGCCCGCCGAAATACAATCGCCGGCACGAGCAGCCCGCTCCCCAGCGCGGCGAATCCCATTTGCAGTTTCAGCACCTGCGGCGTGTGCGAATCGCGCGCCAATTTGTCGGGATGGCGGCGCACCACCAGATTCTTCCAATAGCCGATGAAAAATTTGCGGCGAACATAATCTGTCAGCGCGGGGTCGTGCCGGTGAGAGACCACCGCTTTCGGCACAAAAACCAACCGGTAGCCCGCTTCCGCCAGTCGGAATGAAAATTCTTGGTCTTCCACCGATGCGCCGGGAAACGCAGTATCGAACCCACCCATCCGCAGAAAAATATCGCGCCGGTACGCCGCCGAATAGGTGTCCACAAAATCAATTTCGGACAGTTGCGCCATTCCGTCATATTTATCCTGATATTCCTGCTGAACGAATCGCGGCGTGAAGCCGGATTGCTCCGTTTTATAAACACCTTTCGCCCCCGCCACCGATGAGTCGGCAAATGGCGCCACCATCCGCGCCACCCAATCGGGCACGGGGATGCAATCGCTATCGGTGAAGAGCAGAATTTCGCCCCGCGCCGCCTGCGCCCCATGATTCCGTGCTGCTGCCGCACCCGCATTTTCCTGCCGAATCACTCGCGCGCCCGCCGCTGCCGCCCGCTGCGCGGTATTATCCGCCGAGCCGTCATCCACCACAATAATTTCGTACCGGTCAGCCGCTACGGTTTGGTTTTTCAACGCCCGCACACACGCCGAAATGGTATCGGCGGCATTGTAGGCGGGAATGATGATGGAAAATTCAATTTTTGACGATTGGATATTCGCGATCATTGGCAACTCGCTATTCGACACTCAAAAAACTCAACAGGGCGGCAAGGGCAATCGGCGGGATGAAAACCGCTAAATGCAGAATCAATCCGTAACTGAATGCGACATCGTACCCCACCCCGAACAGCGCCAGCACCACCACACACAACCCCTCAAACACGCCGATTCGTCCCGGCAGCGACGGCACCGCCACGCCCACTTGCAGCACAATCAGCAGCAGAACCGCCGGAATAGCGGATAACGGCAAACCGACCGCTCGAAAAACAGCAACATTGATGAGCGCGCCCGCGCCCCATGTTGCCAGCGACCAAAATGCCACCGCCGCCAGCGGGCGCGGATGGCGCATACCGGAAAAGCCATCCAGCGCGTTTTCCACCGGTTTTTGCACCCGCCGGTGAAACGCCGGAAAAAACCGCTCGCCCCAACGGTCAATTGCCGCCAGCAAGTTTTTTCGCCGCCACAGCAAAATTGCCGGCACCGGCGCCGCCACCGCCAATCCGATGGTCACGGTACGCACGGGCGCGGTCAGCCATGCCGGCAGCGGGAAAATCAGCCCCAGCCCGACGGTACACAACACCAGCATGGCAATATCCCACAACTTTTCCAGCGCCACCGTGCCGAGCGTCTGCGCCGTGCTTGCCCCGCTCATCCGGTTGAGCAGCACGGCGCGAGTCACATCGCCGGCGCGGGCGGGAACGATATAATTGACCGCCTGCCCAATCAGCAGCGCGGAAAATAGCGCCGGTTGCGGTTGTTTTTCGGGAAAAAATAATGCCTGCCAGCGAAAGACGCGGGTCACAAACGTAACAAACACCAGCCCCACCGCCAACAGAATCCATTCCCACTGCGCCGATGCCAGCGCCCGCCCCACCGCCTGCCAGTCGAGCGCGAATACCGCCCAGCCGATGACCACCGCGCTGAAAATTGCGCTGAACGTCCATTGAACCCATTTTCGCCGCATCAAACCGCCCCGTCACCGCGCACAATCGCCCACAGAGTCATCAGCAAAATACGCACATCGAACAGAAATGAATAGTTGTGGATATAATAGAGGTCGTCTTCCACCCGCAGGTTGTATGCCTGCTGCCGGGCGCGGTGATTTACCTGCCACCAACCGGTCATCCCCTGCGGCACGGTGAACCGCACATGCTGCCACGGCTCGTATCGTTCCACCAGCCAAGGCAATTCCGGGCGCGGTCCCACCAAACTCATGTCGCCTTTGATGACATTCAGCAATTGCGGCAGTTCATCCAAACTGGTGCGACGCAGACATCTCCCCACCCGCGTGATGCGCGGGTCGTGCCGTGTTTTTTTCAAGCCGATGGAATCGCCGTGCCGTACAAATAATTCCGTTTCCCGACGGTCAGCGCCGGTGTACATGGTGCGGAATTTCAGCATATTGAAGATTTTGCCGCCCTCTCCCACCCGCTGAGCAGTGTAAAAAACCGAACCGGGCGAATCGAGTTTGATGAGCGCCATCGCCGCCAGCGACAGCGGCAGCGTCAACACCAGCAGCAAACTCGCCGCCACCATATCGAAACTGCGTTTAACAAGCCGGTCAAACGCGCCGATGGCAGGTTCGCGCAGCCCGATGAGGGGCAATCCGGCGAAATCTTCCACTGTGGCGCGGACGAATGCCAAATCAACCACATCCGGCACCAGTCGCAGGTTGACCGCCAGAGGTTGCAATTGCCGCACCAAATTTCGCAGTGATGGTTGTTGTTCCGGCGGCAGCGCGAAAATCACTTCATCAACGGCGTGTTTTTTCACCAGCGCGGGCAAATCAACCAACGCGCCCAGCGCGTCCGGCGCATCACCGGCAAAACCGACCGAAATCAACCCCGACCATGCGAATGAGTCAATGGCAGCCGCCACCGCTCGCGCCAGTTCGCCGTCGCCGGCAATCAAAACTCGGTGCTGCGGTTGAATATCTTTCGCCGTGTTTTTGCGTAGGAGTTGAAACGCCAGATAGCGCCATCCCACCAAAAAAAGCAAATCGAGCAGATAGAAATAAAGGAAGAGAAAGCGGGATAATTCGGGGAAAGCGAAATACGACACGCCGGCAAATATCAGCACCGCGCCGGTAACGGCAACCACAATCGGTTGGATGTGCTGGTATTGCCACACCACAAATCGGCTGCGGTATACGGACAGCGCGGAAAAAGTCATCAGCCAGATGATAGCGACCACAGGCAGCAATACCGGCGAAAAATAGAGCGGTTTATCAAGATACGCCAGCGTCAGCCCGTCATCCAGATAGACCCCTGCCGGAAAATAGCCGCGAATCCAGCGCGCCAGTAGCAACGCCGCTAGCGTCAGTGTTATATCCAGAATGATGGTGATACCCAACCAGCGCGTTTTCAGGTTACTCAACATTACGGGTTTTCCTATCCCACCACCATTGCACGGCGAATAGCACCACAAATGCCCACCAGAGTGCCCGCTGCCACCACACATCTGCCAGTAGTGCCAAACTGGCACTGACCATCATCAATCCGGCGGTGAGCGGCGTTTGGAAAGAAGGTTCATTCAAACGTGGCCGCAGTTTTTCGCCATTGACGTGCGCCAACCAGTCGTTGATGCTGAATGCCGCCAAAATTATCGACAAACCGACAATCCATATCGCGTTAAAAAATACATTGAGCCAGTCAATTGTCATAGTATATCCATTTCCGTTCACATTTTACTGCATAACCGACAAAAACAAAAACTTGCCCGAAAAATCGCTTGACAATCAAATGGAATCAACTATAATGGATGTAGCAGTATCATTACATCATTTATAAAATTTTTGTTGTACCACCACATTGCCGTGAAAAACAAGGATAACGGATGGACTATCCAGTAAAGACACAAACCAACAATAGTGTCAATTCTCTTGCCCGCATCCGCAGCCGCTACCCTACCCTCGCTACCTCAGAAACAAAGGTTGCCGATTGGGTTTTGCAACACGCCACCGAAGTTATGCATATGTCTATGGCTCAGGTTGCCCACGCTTGCGGTGTGAGCGACACAACTGTGCTGCGTTTCTGTCGCAACGCCGGTTTTCAGGGCTATCTCGACCTGAAATTGTCCATCGCCCGCGATATTGCCAGCCCCACCCAAATTATTCACGATGATATATCCGCCGATGATGAGCCGTTTACCATCGCTCGTAAAGTTTTCACTTCCAACATTCAGGCGCTGTATGACACGCTGGAAGTGCTGGATGAAAATGCCGTGCTTTCCGCCGTGAAAATACTGAACAATGCCCGAAAAATCCTGATAATCGGTGTGGGTACTTCCGCCCCGATTGTGCAGAGTATGTACAATATGTTCGTCCGATTGGGGTTCAATTGCAGCGCCCAAACCGATTCATACCTGCAATTGATGGAAGTGGCGCTGGTCGGCGCGGACGATGTGGTGGTGGCAGTCTCGCAATCGGGCAGTTCCATCGACCCGGTGCTGACGCTGCAAAAAGCCAAGCAGAATGGTGCGCGCACCATTTGCATTACCGGCAACGCGCAGTCGCCCATCACCCAACACGCCGACATCACCCTGCTCAGCGTCGCCCGCGAAACCCGCGCCGAGTCACTTGCATCACGTATCGCGCAATCCACCATCATTGATGCCCTGTATGTCATCATTTCTCTGCAAAATATGGAAACGGCTATCCGCAACGAAAAACTTATCTGGGATGCGTGGATACCCAAAACACTGTAATGGTCACTATGCCATCAACATTGATGGTAAAAATAAAATCTGTAACATAAAAGAGGAGATTGTTTATGAAACGTTTTCTGGTTCCACTATTTTTTGTATTGGTGTTGGCATTGAGCGCCTGCGGCGGCAATGCAACCCAAGCCCCCGCGGCGAGTTCGTCCGGGAGCAAAACAGACCAAGCGGTGGCAACACAAGCACCGGCAAAGTCTGATGAAGCCGCTCCGGCAGCGGAGAAAAAGCCGTTGCGCATCGGTTATTCGGTGGCGACGCTGGAAAATGCCTTCTTCGTCGGCATGACCGCAGGCGTGGTCAGCCAAGCCGAAGCGGAAGGCGCGGAATTGTTGCAGGCAAACGCCAACGGCGATGCCGCCACGCAGGTCAACCAAATCCTCGACCTCATCACTCAGGGCGTTGACGTGCTCATTATTAACCCCATCAACGCCGACGGTATCGTCCCCGTGGTGGAAAAAGCCAACGAAGCAGGTATCCCCGTCATCACCCTCGACCGCGGCTCCAATGGCGGTAAAGTCGCCTGCTTCCTCGAAACCGATAACGTCGCCATGGGACAGGAAGCCGCCAAATACATCGTTGACGAGTTGACCAAACGCTACGGCGAACCCAAAGGGAAAGTTGTTGATTTGCAGGGACTGCGCGGGACTACCGCCGCCGAAGCCCGTGAAGAAGGCTTTATGGGCGAAATCAGCAAATACCCCAACATCGAAGTTGTGGTCAGCCAAGCCGCCGATTTCAATCAGGAAAAAGCGCTCAACATTATGAGCAACGCTTTGCAGGCTCATCCCGATATTGATGCCGTGTTCGGCGCGAATGACGACAACGCGATGGGCGCAGTGAAAGCCATCGAGCAAGCCGGGCTTTCCACCGACCCCAGCAGCGACAAATACATTTACGTCATCGGTATTGACGGCACGGCACAAGCCATCGAAGCCATCCGCAATGGGTCGCTGGCAGCCACCATCTCGCAAAACCCGCTGACGATGGCGCAAGAAGCCGTGAAAATCGCCTACCAAATCAAAGCCGGGCAAACACCGAAAGCGCACATTCTGTGGCCCCACCAACTCATCACGCAAGATAACATTGACAGCCCCGAAGTGAAAGCATACGGTCTGTGGTCGGAAGCGGTTGCCAGCGGTAATGTTACCTCTGAAGCCTCTCAAACCGAGGAACCCGCCGCCCCGCCCGCCGAAGAGAAACCGTTGCGCATCGGTTATTCGGTGGCAACGCTGGAAAATGCCTTCTTCGTCGGGATGACCGCCGGGGTGACCAGCCAAGCGGAATTCCGCGGTGCGGAACTGTTGCAGGCAAACGCCAACGGCGATGCCGCCACGCAGGTTAACCAAATCCTCGACCTCATCACACAGGGTGTTGACGTGCTCATCCTCAATCCCATCAACGCCGACGGTATCGTCCCCGTGGTGGAAAAAGCCAATGAAGCCGGTATCCCCGTCATCACTCTCGACCGCGGTTCCAATGGCGGTAAAGTCGCCAGTTTCCTCGAAACCGATAACGTCGCTATGGGACAGGAAGCCGCCAAATACATCGTTGACGAGTTGACCAAACGCTACGGCGAACCCAAAGGGAAAGTCGTCAACCTGCAGGGGTTGCGCGGAACCACCGCCGCCGAAGCCCGTGAAGAAGGCTTTATGGGCGAAATCAGCAAATACCCCAACATCGAAGTCGTGGTCAGTCAAGCCGCCGATTTCAATCAGGAAAAAGCGCTCAACATTATGAGCAATGCTTTGCAGGCTCATCCCGACATCGATGCCGTGTTCGGCGCGAATGACGACAACGCGATGGGCGCAGTGAAAGCCATCGAGCAAGCCGGACTCTCCACCGACCCCAGCAGCGACAAATACATTTATGTCATCGGTATTGACGGCACGGCACAAGCCATCGATGCTATCCGCAGCGGCGCACTCGCCGGTACCATCTCACAGAACCCCGTCACAATGGCGCAAAAAGCCGTCAACATTGCCTAGGCAATGTTGACGGCTTTTTGCGCCATTGTGACGGGGTTCTGTGAGATGGTACCGGCGAGTG
>JALVZI010000429.1 GCA_027022125.1 Anaerolineae bacterium
TGAGTTCCGGTTCAAAATTTCATCAAAAATTACGAATTCTGCTATATAGTCGGCTCTCAAACCTTATTTTTCTCTGTTTCTCTGCGCCTCTGTGGTTTAATTTTTTCATAGGCAATAACCCAACAATTAAGGTTGGACGATGCAATAGTCTATTTTTAAAATACGGTGTGCCCGCCCGTTTTGTGGGCAATTGAACTGGCGGCAATCGCCCGCTTTCCGTCTAGCAATCGTCCGGTTTCCGTCCAGCAGTCGCCGCCAAGTTCGGTTATGCTGAGCGAAGCAAAACTTCTCCTATTTTTCCACCGAGGCAAAAATGAAAAAGTTTAACAATTTTGTGATATTTTTGTGCGCGTTCTTTTTTATGCTCACAATCGAGCAATCTTTTCTGTTACCCGAAAGCGCGGCGCAGTCATCCACATTTTATGTCGCCACCACTGGCAGCGACACCACCGGCGACGGCTCATCCGCCAATCCGTGGGCGACCATCACCCACGCGCTAGACAGCGTGCCCGATGGCAGCACCATTCTGGTGCGCGCCGGCACATATAACGGGCGGGTTCGGCTGCGCGGCACATTCAGTCAGGGTGTCACCGTGCGCGCCGAAACGCTCTATCAAGCCCGTCTGCGCCACACCGACACGGTGGTCACTTGCTTTTACGGGCAGGGCATCACGCTGGAAGGGTTCGATATTGCCCACAGCGGCAGTGGCGCGGGGGCATTGGTCATCCAAATTCAAGATTTGATTGACGAACCGGGCGGCAGCGATTTTGTCAGCCGTATCACGCTGCGCAACAACATTCTGCACGACAGTTACAACAACGATATTTTGAAAATCAATAATGGCGCGGGCAATATTTTGGTGGAAGGCAATATTTTTTACAACCAAAGTGGTTCGGATGAGCACATTGACATCAACAGCGTCACCGATGTGACCGTGCAAGATAACATTTTTTTCAACGATTTTGAGGGCAGCGGGCGCACAAACGGCAACGATACCAGCAGTTACATCGTTATAAAAGACAGCAATGGCAACGATGACGCCAATTTGGGCAGTCGGAATATTACCGTGCGGCGCAACGTTTTTTTAAATTGGGAAGGTTCCACCGGCAATGGTTTCGTGCAAGTCGGCGAAGACGGGCAACCGTTTTTTGAAGCGCAGGACGTGCTGGTGGAAAATAATCTACTGTTGGGAAATGCCGCCAATGTGATGCGCGCGCCGTTCGGCGTGAAGGGCGGGAAAAACATCACTTTTCGACACAATACCGTCGTCGGCGATTTGCCGTCGCTGGCATATGCGATGCGGTTGAACACCGAAGGAAGCAATCCGCCCAACGAAAATATCAACTTTTACAACAATATCTGGGCTGACCCCACCGGCACGATGGGCGCAGAAAATCTATCCCGCCCGAACGATTTTTCCGATACCCCCGCCGGTGAAACGGCATCTTTCGCGCTGGAAAACAATCTCTATTGGAACGGCGGCAGCCCCATTCCCACCGATAGCGGCGAAACAGTCAACTATACCGATGACCCGTCCGGCACGGTTGCCGACCCGAAATTGGGCGCGCAGAGCGGGCTGGTTCTGCCGCACTGGGAGCAGGCAAGCGGGCAATTCGCCGACGGTTCCACCACCATTCGCGCCGCATTCGAGCGGCTAGTGGCGCAATACGGCACGCCCGCCGCCGACAGCGCGGTGATTGATGCCGCCGACGACACACACTCCCCCACCGATGACATTCTGGGCAATCCGCGCGCCCTGCCGGACATCGGCGCGGTAGAATTCATTCCCGCGCTGACACTCACCGCCGCACCCGGTGATGAAACGCTGTATCTGCACTGGACAGTGACCGCCACCCCGCCGGTCACATCCACGTGGAAAATTGATGCCACCGATGGCACAACCGCTCTGCCGTCCGTCACCGGGCTACCCGCCGACACTCGCGCGCACACGCTCACCGGACTGACCAACGGCGTGCGGTACACCGTCACCCTGCGGGCGATGCTCGACGGCTCGCCATTTCTCACCGACACCGTTTCGGCGATGCCGGTGGGAAATTTCGTCTATCTGCCACTGATATTGAAATAGACACCTGATTGACTGACAAAACTCGAAAACCGTGTTATCCTGTGGTATATGGTCGAAAAAGGAAACGCATATCATTCCCGCGAAAACGGGAATCCACTGTTTTTTGCTGTGGATTCCGGATAATTTCCTGCGGAAATTTCCGGAATGACAAAAACTTCGAACTGATATTGTCATAGCAATCCATAACTATATGAACTAAATGAAACTTTTGAAAAGTGTGTCAAAATTACAAAAATCATCGGTATTCTTTATGATGTCATTCCCGCGAAAGCGGGAATCCACAGTGTTTCG
>JALVZI010000430.1 GCA_027022125.1 Anaerolineae bacterium
TGCCGCACGCGACAGCATCGAGCGGGCAAAAAAAATACTGATGGCGCGGGGACTCACCGAGCGTGAGGCATACCACCGGTTGCAGGCAACCGCCCGCGCCGAGCGGAAAAGCATCGCCGCCGTAGCGGAAGATTGGTTGATTGGGGATTAGTTGATTGGTGATTAGAGATTGGTGATTGGTGATTCGTTGAATCGTGATGCGTGAAACGTGATGCGTGAGACGGATAGAGATAGGGATAGGGAATCGTTGAACCGCTGAATCGCCCATTCTCAGATTCGCCCATTCTCAGATTCGCCCATTCGCTATTCGCTATTCGCTATTCGCTATTTCGCCCATTCGCTCATTCAGTCCGTTTTCCGGCGATAATCATTTCGCCTTCGCGCACATCAATACCGGTGATTTTTACATTAAATTGTGCATCTGCCAGCGTCTCATTGATGGTTTCGGTGAGATTGTTGATGACCGCATCGGGAACGGAGAACGCGCCCATTTTGGCATCAACCAACTCTACCTGCAATTGACCGTCATCCGTCACCAGCGGGCGCATCACAATTAGGGTGGATACCGATGCGGAACCCAGCCCTTCAAGTTTGGCGAGCATGTAAATCTTTCCGGCAGTGAACCAAATTTGCGGGTCGGACAGCGGAATATCGGCGCGGGTTTGCAGCAATTTCGCCACCACCGATGTCATCTCTTCCGAAGTGATGCGAAAAGTGGTTTCGTGCCCGCCTTTGGCTTCTTCCACCGCCTGATTGAGATTGCCTTTGGCGCGCGCCACCGCTTCGTCGCTCGTTTCGATGTGCCCGCCGGGGGGCTGGGGCAGTGCTTCGGGTTTTTGCTTGGGCAGCCCGATGGAACATGCCAGCAGTGAAAAGACCATCACCGCAACAAAAATGATGAGCGTTTTTTGGGTTGAATGAGTCATTGTTTTTGCACCTCGTAAACAACAGCATAGTTCATCAACAGTCGCACGTCAAGTCAGTGTCCTGTTAGCGTTGCCAGTGTAAGTTGAATTAATTGTATTATGAACGCAAATGCGAAACCTAATAACATAGATTTTCTAGCAAATTTACCACACACAGGGTCGCGCACACTCTGACCGATAAAATATATGAGGACAAAGAGTAACCCCACCAAAAACATTAAAAGAAAGAGAAAGAATAAATCCACCATGAACCTCCTATTCGCTGTTTTTCAGACATTTTACACGGTTTCAGTGACGCAACAGAACAAAATTTCTGAAAATTACTGACGATTATCTGGACAAATAGCTGTCTGTTGCCAACATAGAGAGAGTAGGAAGCAAGGAGCAAGGAGCAAGGGGTGTATTCCAACAAACAATAGTTGTAATACAGATTATTCGCTCCTTTCCCAATTCGTTATAGTGTGTATGCGGCAACGCAAAACGTTTATCCGGCGCGAACACTACCGATCGCCCCAACCATCACGCATCACGTTTCACTCATCACGCAATACGCATCACATTGCCGAAAATAGTCAGGCTATACCCTTTTATAGCGACCAAATTATATCACCAAAACAGGATTATGACGAAAAATACACTTTCCCAACCAACCGAACAAACCGAACCCGCGCCCCTTTCTCCCGCCCGGATTGCCGCGCTCATCGAAAGCCTGCTTTTTGTGGCAGACCACCCCGTCACCATCACCGAACTGGCAACCACGCTCGACATTTCTGCCGCAAAAGTAGAAAAGGCGCTCGCCGCGCTGGGCGAAAGTTACGCCGACCGCTGCCTGAAAATTCAGCGGCTCGGCAAGCGGGTGCAACTGGCAACCACCCCCGATGCCACACCATACATCGAGCGATTTTTGGGGTTGTCCATTTCCAGCAAACTGTCGCCCGCCGCACTGGAAACGCTGGGCATCATCGCCTACAAACAACCCGTCACTCGCCCGGATATCGAGGCGATTCGCGGTGTCAGCAGCGACGGCGTGCTGCGCAATCTGCTCAGCAAAGGGCTGATTGAGGTGGTGGGGCAATTGGAAACCGCCGGGCGCCCGAATCAGTACGGCACAACTTTCGAGTTTTTAAAGTATTTCGGGCTGGCATCGCTGGACGATTTACCGCCGCTGGAACCGGATGAAGACATTTCGGCAACAGATGCGGAAATTCCGGCATAGGTTTGCCGATTCATCGCGGCGCTGGCATAATACCGCAGTCAAAAATGGAGATACGGCTCAACCCGGCTGACAGTCACCTTTACAATGAATGCGGGAAAGAGATAGGGATAGGGATTCACTGAATTGCTGAATCGCCCATTCGTTACCTATATCCACCGCGAACATTGCCGGTTGACCAAATCATCACGTTTCACGCATCACGTTTCACGCAAGTTGTCAGCAAAAGCGCAAA
>JALVZI010000431.1 GCA_027022125.1 Anaerolineae bacterium
CTCCTGCTCCCTGCTCCTTGTTTCCCTCCCCTCTACCCGAAATTTTCACCTCCCCCATCCTCTGTGCTATACTCTCCGCAAACCACAAAATACAATCAAAATTCAAACTGGACGTTGACATAAAAATATGGTACAATAGTCTTATGTAAATGGGAGGATTTACATGCAAGCGTTAAAAGAACGTATTTTGACGGAGGGGAAAAACCTCGGCGGCGGCATTTTAAAGGTTGACAGTTTCATCAACCATCAGGTTGACCCGGCGATGATGCTGGCAGTCGGCGGCGCGCTGGCGGCGCATTTCGGCGCGATGGGCATCAACAAAGTGCTCACCGCCGAAATTTCCGGCATCGCCCCCGCACTGATGACCGCGCTGGCGCTGGGCGTAAAAGTAACCTACGCCCGCAAAACCAAACCCATCACCATGCCGACCAACGTGCTGATGGCAACCGCGCCGTCGCACACCAAAGGCGGCGAAGTGTACCTGATGGCATCGCCGGAGTTTTTGGGACCGGAAGACAAAGTGCTGATTGTGGACGATTTTCTGGCGACCGGACACACCATTATGGCGCTGGTTGAACTGGCACGCTCTGCCGGAGCGGAAGTCATCGGTGTGGGCGCAGTCATCGAAAAAGCGTTTGAAGGCGGACGCGCTATGCTCGAAGCGGAAGGTTTGCACGTGCGCTCGCTCGCCGTCATCGAAAAAATGACCGACACCGAAATCATTTTCGCCGAAGGAGTTTCGCCGTGAGCAAACGCCGTGCCATCGTCATTTTAGACTTTGGCTCGCAATACAGCCAACTCATCGCCCGCCGCGTGCGCGAACTGGAAGTGTACTGCGAACTGCTCCCGTTCGATGCGCCGCAGGAGCGGATTGCCGCACTCGACCCGCCGGGATTCATTCTTTCCGGCGGACCCGCGTCCGTTTATGCCCCCGATGCGCCGCAACTGCCGGCGCACATTCTGGACAGCGGCAAACCGATATTGGGCATCTGTTACGGTATGCAACTGCTCACCCACGCGCTCGGCGGGGCGGTTGACCCCAGCGACGAGCGGGAGTACGGGTTGGCGCATCTGACCATCACCCAACCGGACAACCCGCTTTTTTCTCGGCTGGATACCGACCGCACGCGGGTGTGGATGAGTCACGGCGACCGCGTCACCCGGCTTGCGCCCGGTTTTGAAACCATCGCCGTGTCCGAAAACTCGCCGCACGCCGCCATCGCCCACCGCGAGCGGCAATTGTACGGTTTGCAGTTCCACCCGGAAGTGGCGCACACCGAACGCGGGCGCGATATTCTGCGCGCCTTCGTGTATGACATTTGCCACAGCGAAGGCGGCTGGACAGCGGGCAATTTCATCACCGAAACGATTGCCGATGTACGCGCGCAGGTCGGCGATGGGCGGGTACTGCTGGGGCTTTCCGGCGGGGTGGATTCATCGGTGGTGGCGGCGCTGCTGCACCGCGCCATCGGTCAGCGGCTGACCGCCGTTTTTGTGAACACCGGTTTGCTGCGGCAGGGCGAACCGGAACAGGTGATGGAAACGTTCCAAAACCGGATGCACGCCAAACTGGTGGCGGTTGACGCCACCGAAACCTTTCTTTCGGCATTAAAAGGCGTAACCGACCCGGAACAGAAACGAAAAATCATCGGCGAAAAATTCATCCGCATTTTTGAAGCCGAAGCCCGCAAATTGGGCAAAATTGATTTTCTGGCGCAGGGCACGCTGTACCCGGATGTCATCGAAAGTGCAGGAACGGGCAAAGCCGCCGCGAAAATCAAAACGCACCATAACGTGGGCGGCTTGCCCGCCGATATGCAATTCAAACTGATTGAACCCCTGCGCTGGCTGTTTAAAGATGAAGTTCGCGCAGTGGGCGAGCAACTCGGTCTGCCAAAAGAAATGGTGTGGCGACACCCCTTCCCCGGTCCGGGACTGGCGGTGCGCATTTTGGGCGAAATTACGTGGGAACGGTTGGAAGTTTTGCGCCAAGCCGACGCCATCTTTATGGAAGAACTGTGGAACAGCGGCTGGTATCATAAAACGTCGCAGGCGTTTGCTGTGCTGCTGCCCGTGCGCAGTGTCGGGGTGATGGGCGACAATCGCACTTACGGCAATGTTATCGCCTTGCGCGCCGTGACCACCGAAGATTTTATGACCGCCGATTGGGCAGATTTGCCCCACCAACTGCTGGCAAAAGTCAGCAATCGCATCGTGAATGAAATTCCGGCTATCACGCGGGTGGTTTATGATGTGAGCAGCAAACCCCCCGCAACCATCGAGTGGGAGTGATATGGCAACTTTACTGCAACAAGCCATAGATTTGGCAAAAGCAGGCAACCGTGATGCCGCCGAAACCATCATCCGCCAAGTGTTGGAAACCGACCCCAACAATGAAGTGGCGTGGATATGGCTCAGCGGCGTGAGCCGCGATGTGCTGGTAAAACGCACCGCGCTGGAACGGGTGCTGCAACTGAACCCGGACAATCAATTGGCAAAAGAAGGGTTGAAACGCTTTGGCGGCGATGTGCCGAAAAAACCGAAACCATCTGAACCCGCGCCGCCGGTTGCCTCCGTGCCACCGGAAGAGATTCCCATCGGCAATACCGGCGAACCCGCCATTGATTTGCCGCCCGCCGACCTGCCCCCCATCCTCACCGCAGACACACCGCCGCCCGTTACCGCCGAACCCGTCTCGGATGTGGATTGGAGCGTGGATGCGTTTGCAGAAGACCTCGCCGCGCCACCACCGCCCACTACTACCACCGAGGAGAAACCGGTTTTTGTTGACTTGCCCGGCGACTTCGATTTCAACTTAGATGAGCCACCAGTTTTTGACATTGATTTGGATGAGTTGCCCGCCGATGAATCGGCATCAGCCACCGCAGAAGACGATTTTCTGCTCGGGCTGGAGGAGGGACCATCGCCCATTGAAGCCCCGCTGCCACCCGATGAACCGCTCGGCGCTGCCGACCGGCTGGAAGATTTGTTTGCCCGCGCCGACATCGCCGATGATATGGCAGCCAAAGCGGAAATTGAAGAAGAACCCGACATCGACCCCGAATCGCTGACCGCAGCGGAAACGCTGGATGAAATCGATTTCAGCCCCAAAGCGGAAGAAGACATCCACAAAATACTGGAACAGCGCCGCCGCCGCCAAAATCGAATGCTCATCGCCGCCGCCATATTTTTCGCGGTGATGATTTTGGGCAGTTGCAGCCTGTACTATTATGTCACCGAAATTGCCGACATTTACACCCTGATGCCCCAACTGGCGGGCGCGGAATTGCAAGAAAAAGCCCCCAAGCCGGAAAACGGTGTCAGTGTCGTCAAATTTCGCGGATTTCCCGCATCCAGTGCCACCATCAAATGGGAAGAGGATAACAGCGCCCCGACCTGCCAAGCCAGCACGGTGGGGTTGAAAATAGATTTCAAAAACGGCGACCCGCCCAGTCTGTTCAGCAATAGAAATTGCAACAACGGCAATTGCACTTTCCGGAAAGAAATTTCGCCCGCTGCAATTACCGATGTAGAGGTTTTTTACATTTGCGGCAAAAATGCCGTCATCACCCTTTACAAATAGCGGTTGGCAATCGGTTTTCGTCAGTTTAGCACGAAGAAGGTAGGTTATGAACACACAATTCCAAATTCAGGTTGAACATCTGTATGTGGTGGATGGTATGCTGGAACGCCTGCCACACAATCAAACCGCCATCCCCGTGCCGCAAGCCCGACACAGCCGGCAGGGTGCACTGTTTGTGCTGGCGGAGGTGCAGGGGCGGCTCAACAACACCGATTTGATTGAAAAGCGGCTCACCATTCTTGCCCGCGACACCTATTACAACCATCCGCACGCCAGCATTACCGCCGGATTGCGGCACGCAATGGATACCGCCAACCAGTGGCTCTTTCAGCACAATGCCACCCATCCCCCCGAAAAACAGGTCATTGCCGGGCTGGTGGCGGTGGTACTGCACAACGATGATTTGTTTGTGGCTCAAGCCGGACCCGCCGCCGTTTACACCAATTTGGACGGGTTCATCACCCGTTACCCCGAAAACTCGACGTGGCTGCAGCCCGTGCGCAACCCGCTGGTGGGACCCAGCCCCGCGCTCGGATTGGCACACACCATCGACCCGTACATCACCCATTTGCAGGTGCAAGCCGGAGATGTCATCGTTTTGGTGGATGGGCGGTTGGGTAAAAATTTGTCGCCGGAAAAAGCGGAAGTCATTTTAGACGGCGACGACATCAAACAAATCAGCCAGAAATTGGTGAAAAACATCCAATTGCAGCACGGTTCGGCGATGGTATTGCAAACGCTGGCGCCCGAAGCCGCGACCCCCGCCGCCAAACCGAAACCGGCACGCCAGCCCGTCGCGCACGCACCGCGTGAAAAAGGCGGATTCAATTTCGCCGTGCCGACTGCCATCAGCGGGGCGGTGCACCACGGGCGGCAACACGGCAGCGCTGCCACAGCGATGCCCCGTCCGCGCGCGCCATTCACCCTGCCGAAACTACCGTCAATGCCGCAACTGCCGCAATTCGACATCCCGGTCGCCGAAATTTGGCACGCCATTGTTGACGGTGTGCTCGGCGGCATAACATTTTTGGGCAACGGTCTGCAAACCATCTTGCGGTTGGTACTGCCCAGCAGCGCCACCGCCGACAGCACCGCGCCCCGTTCATCCCGCCGACCGTCGCGCAGCGCGCTGAAAACCGTGGCATTTGTGCTGCCGCTGCTGGCAATCGCTGTGGCGCTGATAACTTATGTCTATCAGGGCTATCATCGCACCCAGCAATACACCGAAACCCTGACCGAAGCGAACCAGAAATTCGCCACCGCACTGACATCCCCCGCCGACCAACAGCGCGTTCTGCTGCACGAAGCGGAATTGCTGGCGAATCAAGCCGCCGCCATCAAAGCCGAACAACCGGAAGTGGCGGCACTGAAAGAGAAAATCGTCACCCAGCAGGACACCATTAATAATGTGAAATATCTGTATTATGTGCCGACACTCAAAGAGTACGACCCCGCCGCGCAACCCAAAAACGTCATTCGGGCGGGGATGGAACTGTATGTGCTCGATGCCGCCGGGGGAAAAATTTACCATCACACGCTCGATGCCATCAGCGACACCCTGCTGCCCACCGACAGCGTCGCCGCCCAAACGGGGCAAGCCGTGGACAGCGTCGCCGTGGGCAATCTGCTGGGGATGGTGTGGATTCCCGCCGCCGGGGAACGCCCCACGGCGGGGCTGGTCATCGCCACCGATAACGGGCTGTTTCAGTTTGACCCGGCGCGGAACGTGCTCAGCGCTATCAGCATTTTCAGCCCCGACCAGTGGCAAAATCCGGTTGCCTTTGATACATATTACGGCAATCTGTATGTGCTCGATGCCGCCGCCAACCAGATTTTCCGCTATTGGGCTGCCGCCGACGGCTACCCCAATCCCCCCGACAAATATTTCGCCGAAGGGATTCCCGTCAATTTAAGCGGCGCAGTGGATATGACCATCGATGGCGCAATTTATGTGCTGTACAATAACGGGCATATCGCCAAGTTTTTAAGCGGCGAACCCCAGCCGTTTGAAATTACCGGGCTGGATGTGCCGCTGAAAAATCCGGTGGCAATCGTCTCTCCGGCAGAAGATGCCCCATACCTTTATGTGGCGGATGCGGGCAATCAGCGGATTGTCCAACTTTCAAAAGAGGGTCAGTTTATCGCCCAATTTAAACCAAAAACCGCCAAAGGCGACATCGTTTTTGACGACCTGCGCGATATGTTCATCCATCCCGCAGACGGGAAAATGTACATTCTGAACGGCAACGCGCTGCTTGCCCCCGCTTTGACAGAGTGAACAATGAAGAGTGAATAGTGAGCAGGTGAGAAAGTGAGACTTTGGACTTTGAACTTGAAACCTGAAACCTTGAACCTTGAACTTTGAACATGAAACTCGGATTGTATATCGGCTATTCCGGTGCAACTATTAACCTGCCGATGGATTTGGTGCAAGAAGCCGACCGGCTCGGTTATTATGCCGTGTGGACGGCGGAAGCATACGGGTCAGATGCGGTGACGCCGCTGGCGTGGATTGGCGCGCACACCAAAAATATCCGGCTGGGAACCGCCATCATGCAGATGCCCGCCCGCACACCGGCGATGACCGCGATGACCGCGATGACCCTCGACCAACTTTCCGGCGGACGGTTTCTGCTGGGGCTGGGGATGTCCGGTCCGCAGGTGGTGGAAGGCTGGCACGGGCAATCGTACCGCCACCCGCTCGGCAAAACCCGCGAGTATATCGCCATTTTGCGGCAAATTTTTGCCCGCGAAAAACCGGTTTCGTTTGACGGGAAATACTACCGGCTTCCATACCGCGGCGATGATGCCACCGGGCTGGGCAAACCGCTGAAAAGCATTCTGCACGGGCGCGTCGATTTGCCCATCTACCTGGCGGCAATCGGTCCCAAAAACGTGCAACTGGCGGCAGAAATCGCCGACGGCTGGCTGCCGATATTTTTCTCGCCGCGCCATTACGCCGAAAGTTACGCGGAATCGGTCAATGCGGGGCTGGCAAAAGGAGGAAAATCGCTCGCCGATTTGGATATTGCGCCATCGGTCTCGGTGGTGGTCGGCGAGGATGTGGATGCCTGCCGCAGTTTCGTCAAACCGATGCTGGCGCTGTATATCGGCGGGATGGGCGCGCGCGAAAAGAATTTCTATTTCAATCTGGCGTCTCGATTCGGATACGAGTCGGATGCCGTCCGCGTGCAAGATTTGTATCTGGCGGGGAAAAAGGGAGAAGCCGCCGCCGCCATCCCCGATGCGCTGGTGGATGATGTGGCGCTGTGCGGACCACCGGCGCGCATCAAAGACCGCTTGCAATTGTGGAAAGAGAGTCCGGCAACCACGCTGAACGTGATGACTTTCACGGTGGATGCGGTGCGGCTGATGGCAGAATTGGTGCTGTAACGCTATATGACAACTACATATAAACACCACCTGGCAAAGCAGCGTAATAGCAAAGCAAGAATGGTATGTAAAATTTGCCTGACATTATGGGGTGTGCTATACTATTGCACGCTTGAGGGGCAAAAAAAGCAAGGTTCCAGCCTCGTATTAACAACCGGATATGGAAAGAAAAATCCTCCTTGAGATTTGCTCAAGCAGGAAAATTGAGTAAAATCCATTCCGATTAAATTTGGGGGCGTGGTGTAGTTGGTTAACATATCGGCCTGTCAAGCCGAAGATCGCGGGTTCAAGTCCCGTCGCTCCCGTCTTTTAGTAATTTTTCTCTACAGAAAGACCAGTCCCGGTTAACCTGAGAGAGAAATTGTGAAGTCATCCTGTGGCAGCAGGGTGACTTTTTTTATACCCGGAATTAAACCGCAATTGCCGGATAATTTCTTTCTCTCCGGTAAACAACGATATGAAACAGTTAAGGTGCTAACGTGGATATATGTTACCATATATCCGGTAATGTGTCAAGTGCCAATCTTTAAAATTGACAACTGAATTTCAAAAGCGAGCCTCCGGTGGTGGAGGCTCGCTTTTTTTAGTTTCTGCGGGCGATGATGTGCGCCACCGTCACTTCCGACGGCATCAGCGTGTGTGCCCCATGCGCGTCGAGGTCGGCGGCTAATTGCGCCAGCCCGGCATCGTAAGCCGCATCGTCGAGTTCGCGCAGCAGCGGCGATGCTGCCCGCCGGCGCGCCATCGTCAGTGCCGCGGCATAACTGACGGCGCGATATTCGGTGCGCAGCGTGATGTCCGCGGAAAAACCGTGCTGCCGCAAAGCGGTATACAATCCCTGCGCGGTCAGC
>JALVZI010000432.1 GCA_027022125.1 Anaerolineae bacterium
GGGTCATTAACGGCAGCAAAGCGTGGATTACCAACCCCAGCCTTTCGCCGACCATCATCACGCTGGTGCGTACCGACAAAAACGCCGGCACGCACGGTTTGAGCCAAATCATCGTCCCCACCGATACCCCCGGTTTGACCATCCATCCCAAAGAGAAAAAAATGGGTCTGCGCGGTTCGCCGACCCACATGCTGTCATTCGATAACGTGCGTGTGCCGAAAGAAAATCTGCTCGGCACGGAAGGACGCGGATTGCACCAATCGCTGGCAACGCTCGATAACGGGCGCATCGGCATCGGCGCGATGGCGGTCGGGCTGGCGCAAGCCGCGCTGGATGAGTCGATTCGCTATTCGCAGGAACGCGAAACCTTCGGCAAACCGCTGGCGAAACATCAGACCATCCAAAATTATATTGCCGATATGGCAACCGAAATTGATGCCGCCCGGTTGATGATTTACCGCGCCGCGTGGCTGAAAGACGAAGGCAGAAACTTCACCAAAGCCGCCGCGATGGGCAAACTGTTCGCCAGCGAAACCGCCGAGCGCGCCGCTTTCAAAGCCATCCAAATTCACGGCGGATACGGTTACAGCGCGGAATTTCCGCTGGAACGCATCTACCGCGACCAGCGGCTGCTCACCATCGGCGAAGGCACCAGCGAAATACTGCGCATGGTCATCGCCCGGCGAGCGGTGATTGGTGATTAGAGATTGGAGATTGGTCATTTGTCCTTTGTCATTGGTCATTTGTCATTTGCTGATGGCTGACCGCAACCCTGAAAGTGAGCAGGTGAGAAAGTGTGAAAGCGTGACTTGCTACCCTGCTACCCTGTTACCTTGTCACCCTGCAACTCTGCTACCTGACTTTGGACTTGAAACCTGAGACTTGGGACTGACTGCCACCTTGCTACCCTGCAACCTTGAACCCTTGAACCTGAAACCTGAAACCTTGAACAACCGACATGGAAATCCTCGAATCGAAAATCAACCCAAACGACCCGCAATTTAAAGCCAACGCAGCGCACAACCGCAAATTGGTGGCGGAATTGCGCGAAAAACTGGCGCAGGCGCGGCGCGGCGGCAGCGAAAAAGCCCACAAACGCCACGCCGAGCAGGGCAAACTCTTTGTGCGCGACCGCATCGAGCGGTTGTTGGACAACGGCTCTCCCTTTTTGGAACTGTCGCCGCTGGCGGCAAACGGGCTGTACGGCGACGCCGCGCCGGCGGCGGGCATCGTCACCGGCATTGGGCGCGTTTCCGGGCGCGAATGTCTGATTGTCGCCAACGATGCCACCGTCAAAGGGGGCACATATTTCCCCATGACGGTGAAAAAACACCTGCGTGCCCAGCAAATCGCGCTGGAAAACCGTCTGCCGTGCATCTATCTGGTTGATTCCGGCGGCGCATTTTTGCCCATGCAGGATGAGGTTTTTCCCGATGTGGATGATTTCGGGCGCATTTTTTACAATCAGGCGCAGATGAGCGCGCGCGGCATCCCCCAAATTGCGGCGGTGATGGGCAGTTGCACGGCGGGCGGGGCGTATGTGCCCGCCATGAGCGATGAAGCGGTCATCGTCAACGGCACGGGCACGATTTTTCTCGGCGGTCCGCCGCTGGTGAAAGCCGCCACCGGCGAGGAGGTCACGGCGGAGGAACTCGGCGGGGCGGATGTGCATACCCGCATTTCCGGCGTCGCCGACCATTTTGCCGAAGATGACGAGCACGCGCTGGAAATTGTCCGCGATATTGTGGAAACGCTGAACACCCGCAAACGGGTGGAACTCGACATTCGCCCGCCGGAAGACCCGCTCTACCCCGCCGAAGACCTGTACGGCATCATCCCCGATTCGTTCAAAAAGGCGTATGATGTGCGCGAAGTGATTGCCCGTCTGGTGGACGGCAGTCGTTTCCGCGAATTTAAAGCCCGATACGGCGAAACGCTGGTGACGGGATTCGCGCGCATTTTCGGCTATCCGGTCGGCATTGTGGCGAATAACGGCATTCTGTTCAGCGAATCGGCATTGAAAGGGGCGCATTTTGTGGAACTCTGCACCGAGCGCGGCATTCCGCTGATTTTTTTGCAGAACATCACCGGTTTCATGGTGGGCAAATCTTACGAAGCGGGCGGCATTGCCAAAGACGGGGCGAAAATGGTACACGCCGTGGCGAATGCCGCCGTGCCGAAATTCACTGTCGTCATCGGCGGCTCATTCGGTGCGGGAAATTACGGCATGTGCGGGCGGGCGTATCAGCCGCGCATGCTGTGGATGTGGCCCAACAGCCGCATCAGTGTGATGGGCGGCGAGCAGGCGGCAAACGTGCTGTTCACCGTCAAACAGCAGCAACTGGCGCGGCTGATACGC
>JALVZI010000433.1 GCA_027022125.1 Anaerolineae bacterium
TGCGGGTTCGAGTCCCGCCTTCCCCACCAAAAACCTTCGCTCCGTGCGGAGGTTTTTTTTATTGGGGGGACACCCCCCAATTCCCCCCGCCGTTTTTCCAACGGAGAGGCGTGCGGGTTCGAGTCCTGCCTTCCCCACCAGAAACCTCCGCGTTGTGTGGAGGTTTTTTTATTGAACTGAGTTCAGGATGGAATAGACCACAGATGGATACAGATTTCGTAACTGCTCACCGTACGATGGTATCGTGCCGGTTTCATCCTGAGTAGCCCGCAGGGCGTATTGAAGGATGAAATCGGCAGGGAAAAACGCACTCTGAACAACCCCGTAGAGACGCCCAATTTGGGCGTCTCTACGGAAATAAAAACGCGGAGATTGCTTCGCCTGCGGCTCGCAATGATGTGTTTCCGCGCAGTGACCGGTCATTGACCTCCGGCAAAAATTTGATTTTTCCGGCAAGCCGAAATGCAGACGTGGCGTAGGGGCGGCTCGCGAGCCGCCCCTACGGATTTTAACGCGAACCGTAACTACCCGGCGCGCACTGCTCACCTCGAATAACCGTAGGGGCAGCCCTTGTGGCTGCCCTGTTTCGGGCGACCATAAAGGTCGCCCCTACGGATTTTGGCGCGAATTGACCGATTTTTTTCGGTTTCGTAGGGGCAGCCCTTGTGGCTGCCCTGCCGGGCGACCATAAAGGTCGC
The DNA here is from genome assembly GCA_027022125.1 of Anaerolineae bacterium. Taxonomy (GTDB): domain Bacteria; phylum Chloroflexota; class Anaerolineae; order 4572-78; family 4572-78; genus JANTHQ01. The sequence goes on from JALVZI010000433.1 coordinate 699, forward strand.
CCCTACGGTTCCCCCCTGAGCAGTTACGAAAATCTGTGTCCATCTGTGGACTGAAAATTGTGGACTGAAAATTTGAGGGGGACACCCCGCTCATTTCCCGTTTTCCACATCGAAAATATGCACCGCGCCCGCGCCGATGTCGGTGACGAATAGCCGCCCCGACCCAGCATCGAAATACACGCCCAGCGGCTGTTGGAATGTCACGCCGTCCACCGTGTGCCACTCATCCAGCACCGAGCCATCCGGCGTGACGCGCCGCAGCACGCCCGTCAGTGAGTTGGTCATAAAAACCGTGCCGTCGGGCGCGGCAGCCAAATGACTACCATCCAGCGCGACGGGCGCCTCCATTTGCCACACCCCCAGCGCATTCCCCGCCGCGTCGAGCCGCTGCCAGCGGTTGGCATTCGCCCCTTCGGTGATGATATACCCGCCGAGCGCATCGCGCAGCACATCCACCGGTTCGTTCAATTGCCCCGGCGCATCGCCGAAACTGCCCAGCGTGCCCCGCAGCGACCCGTCCAACCCCACCAAAACGATATTCCCCGTGCCGGTGTTGGCAATTGCCAGCGTTTCCGAACCATCCGCATTTTGCAGCAGCGACAGCCCGCGCGGGTGATACAGTTGCATTTCTGGCGAACCGATGGCGCGCAGAAATGTGCCGTCCGGCGCGAACCCGTATATTTTCTGACGGGTGGAATCGAGCACCCAAATCGAACCATCGCCGGCACGGACGGCCGCCAGCGGTTCCGAAAATGCCCCGTCCGGCGTGTCCGTCCACGTGCTGACGGGCACACCGTCCGGCGAAAAAAGATGCACGCCGACCGCGCCCGTGTCCACCACAAAAATCGTGCCGTCCACCCCGACCGTCACATCGCGCGGCGTGCGCAATCCATCCGCCAGCGATAGCCGCCGGGTCAGCGTCAGCGGTTTTGTTTCGATGGCGGCAATCGGTGCGGAAAACGGTTGCCAGCCCGCGCCCGTCGGTGGCAGCAGATTTTCGGGGGGGATGGGGCGCGGCACGGTTTCGCCGGGCGGTGTCCATTCCAAATGGATTTGCGAGCGGTTCAGATTGTCCACAAATTGAATTTCGAGCGGATGCAGACCCGCCGCCAGCGACAGCACCTGCTCAAACGGCACATTCGGCACGTTGGTATGCAGCACCGATGCGCCATCCACCCGCAACTCGGCTTCGCCCACCGAGCGCAGTTGCAGGCGGTAAATGCCCGTCTGCGGCACAACCAGCGAGCCGCGCCAGCGCACGCTGTACGGGCGCGGCAGGGGAGTCAGATGGAAGTAGATGTCAATGAACGGGTCAATTCGTGCCAACGCGGGTGTTCCGTTCAGGTTAGGATTGGCGAAATATTCTCCGAGCAATCCGCGCGCGGAAACGGGCGGGGTGTACAAAAATTGGCGCGAAATTTCCGCCAGCGAGCCGCCGGGCGGTTCCCATTGCAGCGAAAATGACGGTTCGCCGCCGGAAAATGCCGCCCGCACCCGCAGATGGTGATTGCCCTGCGCCAGTGTGAATCGCGCGGATTGATTGCCCGCGCCGTTCAACACGGGGAAACCGTCAATTTCCAGCGCGGTTGCGGCGGGGGTGGACAGTTGGAAACGGTATGTGCCGAATTTCGGGGCGTACAGCGTGCCTTCCCACACAGCGGTGAATGGCGGCGGCAGCGAAATGCCGTCCGGCAGCGACAGACTTTCGCTGCGGAATGCCTGCCGGGGCGGTTGCGCGGTGTCGCTTCCCGCCCGCAGTGTCAGCCCGATGCCCTGCACGGCGGAAATATCAGCGGGCGAGAGTTCGGCGATGAAAACCGCCGGCGGGTTATCTTTGCGGTTAGTTTCGGTTTTAAAGGTGGCGGCGGGGTACAATTGCTGTGCCCGCCGGAAAATCCAGCCGTCATCGGGATGAATGAACAGCGCGGCGGGACGGGTGGCATCGGTGCGGATGGGGAGCGCGTCGGGCAGGGTGAAAATGGTGGTGTGCGGCGCATTCGGCGCCAGAAATTCGATGGTGGGATGGTTCGCCAAAAAGGGCGACAGGAAAAAATCGGTTTCCGCGCCGAGCCGCGCCATTTCCCGCCCGGTGATGGTTTCGGGGGTGGAAAACGCATTCCACACCGAAAAATCGTTTGCCTGCCGCACAAAATAGGTGTGCGCGTTGAATCCGAGCAGGTACAGCGCGGCGAGCGCGGCGGGGAGCAGTTGCCATTTCAGCGGGATGGGGCGCAGGGTTTCCGTGCCTTCGCGGGCGAACCAGAGGAGCGGCAGGGCGGAAAAGTATGCCACCGCAGGCAGCACGGCGATGGTGCGCAGCGATTGCGGGGCTTCAAAATCGAGCGAGAGAATGCCGCCCAGCAATCCGATGGGGAGCAGGAGCAGGAAAAACCCGTTTTCGGCGCGGCGGAGATTTTTCAGCGCCAATGCCAGCCCGAAAACGAACAGCACGCCCAGCAGCGGGTCGAGTTCCGGTTCGCCGGGCAGATTGTGCCGCCCGTTGTTGTGGGGGTGAAGGTGAACGAGTGTCAGGTGAGGGTGGGCGGGGGCGATGAGGGCGTGCGGCAGGTTGGGGTCGTCGCGGCGGTTCAAAATGGAAGTGGTGCGGACGCGATACCAGTATGAGTCGGGGTGGCGGGCGGCATATTGCACCACCGGCATCGCGGCAATCCACACGGCGACGCCCAGCGCCAGCACCTGCCATCCGAGATATGCCCGACGGCGCGCACCGATTTTCCAAATGCCGATACCCAACAGCGCGAACACGCCCACCGCCGCGATGAAAAGTCGGAACGCGGTGTAAAATGTCAATCCCCAGCCGATGGTCAATCCGCCGAAAACGGCGTCGCGCAGGGTGCCGCGTTTCAGCGCGCGGGTCAGAAAAAAGAGCGCGAGCAGTTCAAAAAACGGGGTGTCGATGCCGGTCATGGCGATACGGCTGAAATTGATGTCCCAGCGCATTACTGCCAGCAGAAAGGCGAAAATCAGCCCGAACCGCGCGCCGCGCAATTCTCTGCCGAGCAGAAATGCCGCCGGCACGCCCCCCAGCCCGAACCCGACCGACACGAGCCGCATCCCCCACACGGTATCGGAGAGCCATTTCAGCGCGAGCGCATACAGCCACAGCAGTTGCCCGCTGATGTTGATGGGGTCGTAAAATGCGGGTTTGTACAGCGGGGTGGACAGCCAGCGGCGGGCTTGCAGCCCGGCTTCCGCTTCATCATACCAAATGCCGAAGGGGAGTTGAGCAAAATGCCACACGCGCAGTGCCAACGCCAGCAGCAGCACGATGCCCAGCGCGATGGCAACGGGCGAGCGCAGGCGGCGGGCGGAAAAGCGGGTATCGGCACGGGTGAGAATCAGCGCGGCGGCAATCAGGGCGATGATACTGCCGCCGTAAAATTGCCACGCCTGTGGCAGGGTGGCGGTGCGGTCGAAAAGTTGCACACCCAGCAGCGACAGCAGCAGCGCCAGCGCGCCCAATCCCGCCCCGACCGAGCGTCGCCAGCCGGACAGAATGAACGGCGATACCGCACCGGGCGCGCGGGGGGTCGGGTGGGTTGCCGCCGCCCGCCAGAAAATCGCCGCGCCGAGCAGCAGGAGCAGCGCGCCATCCCACACGCTTTTTTCGCGCAGCAGGGCGTTGCCCGCCAGCCCAATCGCCAGCGCCAGCAGCGCCAGCGCCAGCCGGTTCAGCGTGCGGCGAGCGGGTCTCGGGTTCAAGGTTTGAGGTTCAAAGTTCAAGGTTGGTTTTCAGCCATCAGTGGTCAGTGGTTAGGGGGCAGTTCCAAAGTCTCAAGTCTCAAGTCCAAGGTCCAAAGTCTCAAGTTTCACGTCATCACGCATCACGTTTCAAACCAATTATTCGCTATTCGCTATTCACTACTCGCTTTCCCCCCAGCCCAATCGCTGCATCAGGGTGCGATAGAAGTAACTTTTTTCCTGCAAGCGCAGAAAACGGCTCACCTGCGGGCTGCCGGAGACTTCCACGGTGTCGCCGTGTGCCAGTTCGATGTCGAATTGCCCGTCAACGGTGAGAATGGCGGTGTGGTCGGTGGAAATGGTGATGCGCACGGTATCGCCTTCCGCCAAAACGATGGCGCGTTCCAAACTGAGATGCGGTGCCAGCGGGATGAGCAGAAAGTTTTTCAACTCCGGTGGCAGAATGGGACCGCCCGCTGCCAGCGCATACGCGGTCGAGCCGGTGGGGGTGGAGAGAATCATCCCATCGGCGGTGTAGGTGGTGAGATAACTTTGGTTGATGAAGGTTTTGAGCCGCACCACCCGCGCCAGCGAGCCGCGACTGATGGCAATTTCGTTCAGCGCGTGATAGTGCCCCGTTTCGGTATCGTTGTGGAAAACCCGTGCCTGCACCATCAACCGCTCTTCGATGCGGTATGTGCCGGTGAGCAACTGCTCGAAGCGGTCGCGCCATTCGGCGGGGGCGACTTCAGCCAAAAAACCGAGGCGTCCCAGATTGACGCCCATTATCAGCGTGCCGTGTTCCACCGCCAGCCGCGCTGCTCGCAAGATGGAACCGTCGCCGCCCAGTGTGATGAGCAGGTCGGTGTCGGCGATTCTTTTGGAGATGGCGGGTTCATCCCAACTGCTGCACACCCAGCCCGAAACGCCGAAACTCTCGATAAATTCGAGCATTTCGGCGACCATCACCCGCGATTGCGGCAGTTTCGGGTGGTACAGCAATCCAATTCGGCGGAAGTTTGGTTCAGGGTTCAAAGTTTCAGGTTTCAAGTTTCGGGTTTCGGGTTCAAGGTTGTATGGTAGCAATCAGTCCCAAGTTTCAAGTCCAAAGTCACGTTTCACTCATCACGCATCACGTTTCACGCATCACGTTTCACGCATCACGTTTCACGCATCACGTTTCACGCATCACGTTTCACGTTTTCACGCAACCCACTATTCACTATTCACTCTTCATTATTCACTATCTTGCGGATGATTTCCGGGAAGGGCACATCTTGTTGCTCTTTGGTTTCCAAATTGCGGATGGTGACGACTTCGCGTGTCAATTCTTCCTCGCCGATGATGATGGCGAATTTGGCGCGACTGCGGTTGGCGCTCTTCAATTGCGCTTTCAGGCTGCGGTCGCCGAAACTCATCTGCGCGGGAATGTCGGCGTCGCGGAGTTGGGCGGTCAGCCGGATGGCTTCCACTTTTGCCGCTTCGCCGAGATATGCCACAAATGCCAGCGGGGTCACGGTGCGCGGGGGTTCGATGTTTTGCGCTTTCAGCGTCAGCACAATCCGCTCGATGCCCGAACCGAAACCGATACCGGGGGTGGGTCTGCCGCCGAGCGTCTCAATCAGCCCGTCATACCGACCGCCGCCGCAGATGACATCCTGCGCACCGAGCGAGCCAGGGGCTTTGATTTCAAAAACGGTTTTCGTGTAATAGTCAAGTCCGCGCACCAGTTTATGGTCAATTTGATATGGGATGCGGCGCGCTTCGAGATAGGTTCGCAATTTGCCCAAATGGTTGGCGCAATCGGCACACAAATGGTCAACAAATTGCGGCGCGTCATCCAGCAGTGGGCGGGTGGTTTCTTCTTTCGTGTCCAAAATGCGCAGTGGATTTTGCCGCAGGCGGCGTTTATCGTCTTCCGGTAAAATGGATTCGTATTGCCGGAAATAGTCGGTCAGTTTTTGGACGTATGCCGGTTTGCAGGCGGGGCAGCCGGTGGAATTGAGGTGCAGTTTCAGCCCGGTCAGTCCCAAATCGCTGAACAGAAACCACGCTGCGCCGATGAGTTCCGCGTCCACGGCGGGGTCGGTTTCACCCAGAATTTCCAAATTGAGTTGCGAGTGCTGGCGATAGCGTCCCTTTTGGTTGCGCTCGTGCCGAAAAAGAGGTCCTGTCGTCCACAGTTTCAGAGGGGGCGGCTGGGTGTGCAGTCCGTTTTGGATGTATGCCCGCATCACACCGGCGGTAAATTCCGGTCGCAGCGCCAGCAAATCACCGTCGCGGTCTTCAAAAATGTACATCTCTTTTTCGACGATGTCTGTGCCCCGCCCGACGCCGCGTTTGAAAAGCGTTGCCTGCTCTAAAATGGGGGTGTCGATACGTTCAAACCCGAATAAATCCATTGTGTGCCGGGCGCGTTCCAGCACGAATCGCCAGTAGCGTTGGTCGTCGCCCAACACATCTTGCATTCCGGTCACTCGTTGATACAGTAATTTTGCCATAAAGCCTCCGGGGGAGTTCAAGGTTCAAAGTTTATGGTTCAAGGTTGCAGGGTGGCAGTCAGTGGTCAGTAATTTAGTGAATCCCTATCTCTATCCCTATCCATCTTACGCATCACGAAAGCAAGGAGCAGGAAGCAAGAAGCAAGGGAATGAACAATTCACGCATCACGTTTCACGCATCACACAATACGAATCACCAATCTCCAATTAACCAATCTCCAATCCCTATCCCGAAATTGTATGATATTTTCGCGCATTGGGCAATTCAATCGCGGAGTCAATCTGCCGTTTTGGGGTGTTTCGCCGCTTCCCACAGAATGAATAGCGTGATTGCCACCAGTGCGATGATGGCAATCAATTTGTATACTCTGGATGAAATGATGAATGCCAGCAAGCCGAATGTCAGCGAAAAAATGTAATAGCCCAGCACGATGGCACGGGTGCTGAAACCCATATCGAGCAGGCGGAAATGCAGATGGTCGCGCCCGGCAATCAGCGGCGAACCTTTTTTGCGCCAGCGCCACAGCATCAGCCACGCCACATCAATGATGGGGATGCCGAGCACCAGCAGCGCGGTGGCAACTTTTGCCGGTGCGAGAATGCTCAGCGATGCCAGCGCCCAACCCAGCGTTAAACTGCCCGTTGACCCCATAAAAATTTTGGCGGGCGAAAAGTTGAATGGCAGAAAACCGAGTGTCGCCCCGGCGAGCGCCAGTGGGAAAAGGTACACCCGGTCTTGCCCCAGCCGATAGGCGTGCCACGCGAACAGCAGTGCGGCGATGGCGGTCACGCCTGCCGCCAACCCGTCCAGCCCGTCCAAAAAGTTGATGGTGTTCATCATACCCATCACCCAAAAGATGGTGAGCGGGTAGGTGATGAACCACGGAAATGTGACCACTCCGAAAAATGGCACGGTG
>JALVZI010000434.1 GCA_027022125.1 Anaerolineae bacterium
GGGCGTTTTTCCCGTCTCCCACAAGCAATTACCCTGCCGAAAAAGTATTCGGCGGCAGGATTCTACCAGCACGCGCCCGTTCCGTCAAAGCGATTTGCCGCTCCGGATGGCGGAAGGTAAAATCCACCGGTATGGATACCGAAAAATCACCGTCCCCAAACCGAAAAATGGTGCTGCTGGCACTGGCGGCGATTCTTTTTCTGCTCTGTTTGTGCGCTGCGACGGCAGGCGGGCTGGCAGTTTGGCTGCAAATCTCCGCCCCCCCACCGACCGCAACCGGCACGCCCGTGATGGCAATTGTCACCGACACACCCACTGCCCACAGCGTGAAACCCACTATCGCCACCCCGTCGCCGAGCGCGGCACCGGCAACCGCGACTCCCGTCGCTGTGCCCGCAACGCCTGCCACACCCGATACTGCTACCCTGCTGGCGGCGGATATTCCCATCCGCGACCTGCGCGCACTCGCCAGCCGGTTGAAATACGGCGGAGCGGAACTCCCCGAAATTGCAAACGCCACCCCGCCCGTTTTCGCCGTGGGCGACAGCCGCACTTTTTGGATTGCCGATGACAGCAGCGACACACCCAACCAATTTCAATCTGACGCCGTTTTAAAATACATCACCCCGCACACCTATTGGTGGGTTCAAAAAGGTTACACCGTTGATGCCGGCGCACTCAAAAAATCGGCGGAACGGTTTGAAACCCAAACATACCCCACCAACCGCGAATTTTTCGGCAGTGAATGGACACCCGGTGTGGACAATGATGTACATTTGAGCATTTTTTTGGGCAACGTGCCGGGCGTCGGCGGCTATTACGCCTCGCTGAACGAATTTGTGCCGGAAGTGAACCCATACAGTAACGCGATGGAAATTTTTTTCATCAATCTGGCGGCACTGCAACCGGGCAACAACCGTTTCGATGGTGTTTTGGCGCACGAATTTCAGCATATGATTCACTGGCATCAGGACCGAAATGAAGAAACGTGGGTCAACGAAGGGCTGAGCGAGTTGGCAACCGCGCTGAACGGAATGGATCCCGGCAATGCCCGCAATCTGTATCTGGCAAAACCAGATTTGCAACTAGACGGCTGGGGCGACACGCCATCAGATTCTCTGCCCAATTATGGCGCCAGTTACCTTTTTATGCAATACTTTCTCGACCGTTTTGGCGAAGATTTACTGAAAGCGGTGGTCGCCAATCCGAAAAACGGCATCGGCGGGTTTGATGACACCCTGCACCGTGCGGGGCTGCCGCTGACGCTTGACGATATTTTCGCCGATTTTCTGGTCGCAAATTTTGTGAATGACCGTTCGTTGGGAGATGGTCGGTGGGGATACAAAAGTCTTTCGCTGCCCGAACCGAAACTGGATGCGATATACCACAATTTTCCGGTCGAAAGTGATAGCACGGTCAACCAATATGGCGCAGATTATGTGAAAATCGAAACGGACACCCCGCTGACGCTCACTTTTCAGGGCGACACCACCGCCGCGGTGGTCAACAATTCGGCGCACAGCGGGGCGTTTCAGTGGTACAGCAATCGCGGCGATGACAGCGATATGACCCTCACCCGCGCGGTTGACCTGCGTTCGGTGCAGCAGGCAACGCTGCGCTACTGGGTTTGGTTCGATATTGAGGAAGATTGGGATTATGCGTATGTGGAAACATCCACCGATGGCGGCAAAAGTTGGCAGATATTGCAGCCGCCGCTCAGCCGCGATACCAATCCCAGCGGCAATGCGTATGGCGCGGGATACACCGGCACATCGGATGGGTGGCAGCAGGAAACGGTAGATTTGTCGGCGTTTGCCGGGCAAGAGATTCTGCTGCGGTTCGAGTATATCACCGATGATGCCATCAGCCGCCCGGGGTTGATGCTCGATGATATTGCCATCCCTGAAATCGGTTTTGCGGATGACGCGGAAAAAGGCGCGAACGGCTGGAATGCGCGCGGGTTTGTGCGCATTGATAATATCGTGCCGCAGAAATACACCGTGCAGGTGATTCCGCTCGACGCGCCGGCGGAAACGCGACAACTGCCGCTGGACAATCGCAATCACGGTGAGTGGCAACTGGATGCGGGGAAGTATGTGCTGGTCATCAGCGCCCAAGCCCCCGTCACCAGCGAACCGGCGGCGTATCATTTGGTAATTGGGAATTGAGATAGGGATAGGGATAGAAATTCACTGACTCGCTGAATCTCTGAATCGTATTTCGTATTTCGTAACCCGAATTCGGAGTTGTAATTATTCACTGATGTTACGCAGTCGAAAATTTGACAAAACAAACATTACAATGTGCCGGCAACAAACGCCGGTAGCGAATTTCCCCCATCCCCCTGTATCCCCC
>JALVZI010000435.1 GCA_027022125.1 Anaerolineae bacterium
GGCGATGATCGATTGATTGGACCCACCACCAAATCGCGTTGGAATTATGCCACTACCAAAGCCCTCGATGAATTTTGGGGATTGGCATACCACGCCGAACACGATTTGCCGGTGGTGATTTTACGCTTTTTCAATACCGTGGGACCCCGCCAGCGCGGGCGATACGGTATGGTCATTCCACGATTTGTGCAACAAGCATTGGCAAATGAACCGCTCACGGTGTATGGCGACGGCACACAAACCCGCGCTTTTTGCGATGTGTCGGATGTGGTGCAAGCGGTCGCTCAATTGGCTGAAACTCCCGACGCGGTTGGGGATGTGTTCAATATTGGCAATCCCGAAGAAATTTCCATCGGCGAATTGGCAGAAAGAATTATTGGTCTTTCGGGTAGTGCGTCTGTGGTGCAAAAAATACCGTATGACCGTGTTTACGGTGAAGGGTTTCAGGATATGCAGCGGCGTGTGCCCGATGTGACGAAAATAAACCGGGTTATTGGTTGGCAGCCAACCATTCCGTTAGATGAAATTTTGCGGCGAGTGATAAATTTCTATCGCGAACAGAAATCGGTGGGGTAGGGTAGGGGACTACCGGGCGACAATATTTGGTTTAAGTTTTTCAAATGTCGCCTGCCCGATGCCACGCACATTCATAATATCCTCAACCGTGTTGAAACGCCCGTTTTCAACACGATAATCGATAATGCGCCGGGCGATGGCGGGTCCGATGCCCGGTAGCAATTCCAATTCTTGCAATGTGGCTGTGTTGATATTCACCTTCAATGGTGTGGGTGTGGCTTCCGGCAAAACGATTGCTGCGCTGCCGGAACGCACGCCACCTTCAACCACCGGTGGCGTGGGCAGGTCATCACTTTTTGCCGGAATGTGGATGTGTTGCTGGTCGGATAATTCCTGCGCCAAATTCACCATGTCGAGATTGGCATCGGCGGTTGCCCCGCCGGCGGCTTCGATGGCATCTTTGATGATAGATTTCGGTGGCAGGGTATACACATCGGGATGTTTTACTTCTCCGCTGATGTAAATTCGCAGTGGCGTTGGCGTGCCGGTGGGAGTGGGTGTTTCGGTGGGAAGAATGACGGTGGGCGTAAACGTTTCAATCGTCGGCACTTCGATATAAACCCGCGACGATTCATTTTGCGGATGAGCATATATCCAGCCGATGGATACGATGGTTGCCAATGCCAATATCGCAAAAATAACAAATCGATTTTTATCAAGCCAATCGTTCATTGTTCTGTTGCAAAAAAATGTTGAGCAACAACCAAATCTCCCCGAATTTTAACGGCAATATTTTTTCTCGTCAACTTTGCGGCGGAATTTCTGACCTGAACACACACTGTTTGTGAAAAATAAAACATACACGGTCGCTACTTGTGCAAGCGGCGCACTCTTGATACAATAGAACCAAATTGCATTTTTACCGCTTAACGCGCTTGGAGATATAAATATGACAAATTCAATTTACTTGACCACCACCGAGCCGTATGTGGGCAAATCGTTGGTTTCGTTGGGTATAACGGCGATGTTGCTGCGAAACATTCCGGGCGGGCGGATTGGCGTGTTTCGCCCGGTAATAAACGAAGCCGCCGATGGAAAACGCGACAAAAACATAAACCTGCTTTTGTCTCACTTTAAGTTGGATATTGATTACGAAGAAACTTACGCTTTCACCAAACGCGAAGTTACCGAAGTGCTGGCAAAAGGAAACTCCAACGATTTGGTGGACAGGGTTATCAAAAAATACAAAGCGCTCGAAGCCAAAACCGATTTTGTGGTTTGCATCGGTTCCGACTTTGTGGGGGTTGATGCCGCGTATGAATTCGACCTGAATGCCGAAATTGCACACAATTTGGGCACACCCATTCTCATTTTGACCAACGGCGCCAACCGCGACCCGGAAACGATAGCCAGTTCCACTGTGGTGGCGATAGATTCCTTTCGTGAGCACGATTGCCATATTTTGGGCGTTATTGTCAACCGCGCCGATAAATCCCGGTTGGAGGACATCCGTGAAGCGGTGCGGGCGCGATTGGACGACTCCGATTATTGCGTGGCGGTAATTCCCACCAATAAAACGCTGGGCAGTCCCACCGTGGAAGAAATAAAAGACGCGCTCAATGCCGATGTACTGTACGGTTGGAACCAACTGCGCAATAAAGTGTATCACTATCGGGTGATTGCCATGCAGTTGGAACATTACCTGCCGTATTTGCAGGAAAATGCACTGCTCATTACCCCCGGTGACCGCGGCGATGTGATTTTGAGCGCGCTGCAAGCCTCGCAATCGCTCAACTACCCATCCATTGCCGGTATTCTGCTCACCGGCGGTTTGAAACCCGCCGAATCGCTGCGCAAACTGCTCGACGGGTTGCCCAGCCTGCCGCCAATTCTATCCACCCCCACCGATACTTTCACCACTGCCACACAGGTTGAACCGATTCGTGCCTATATTACCCCCGATAATCAGGGGAAAATTGAGCTCAGCCTGCGGATGTTTGAAAAATATGTCAACACCGACCGGCTCGGGGAACTTATTTCCGCAACGCATCCGACCGGTATGAGCCCGCGAATGTTCATTTACAATTTGCAGCAAAAAGCGCGCGCCAACAAAAAGCATATCGTTTTGCCCGAAGGAACGGAACTCCGCATTTTAAAAGCGGTGGAAATTTTGCTCTTTCAGGAAGTTGTTGACGTGACTCTGCTCGGAAATCCGCACGAAATCAAACAAATCATTCAAAACGAAGGCTTGCGGATTGACCTCGACCAAATTAATATCGTTGAACCGTGCAGCGCGCCACAATTTGACGAATATGCCGATACACTGTACGAATTGCGAAAACACAAAGGCATCACCCGCGAACTGGTGCATGATTTGATGTGTGATGTGTCGTATTTTGGCACGATGATGGTCTATAAAGGCGTGGCGGACGGGATGGTTTCCGGGGCGGTGCATACCACCCTGCACACCATTCGCCCTGCGCTGCAATTCATCAAAACGAAACCCGGTTTCTCGGTCGTGTCATCTGTGTTTTTTATGGCGCTGGAAGACCGCGTGCTGGTGTACGGTGACTGCGCCGTCAACCCCGACCCCAACGCGCAGGAATTGGCGGAAATCGCTATCGCTTCCGCGGACACGGCGCAGGCATTCGGCATCGAACCGAAAGTGGCGATGCTGTCATACTCTTCCGGCGATTCGGGCAAGGGTGCGGAAGTGGAAAAAGTGCGCGAAGCCACCCGCATCGTTAAAGAACGCCGCCCCGATTTGCTGGTGGAAGGTCCCATTCAATATGACGCTGCCGTTGACCCGAATGTCGCCAAAACCAAATTACCCAACTCGAAGGTTGCCGGGCAAGCCACCGTTTTCATTTTCCCCGATTTGAATACCGGTAACAACACCTACAAAGCCGTCCAGCGCGAAACGGGCGCCATCGCCATTGGACCGGTTTTGCAGGGATTGAACAAACCGGTCAACGATTTAAGTCGCGGTTGCACGGTAGAAGACATCGTTAACACGGTGGTCATCACCGCCATTCAGGCACAAATGGAGTAGTATTTATGGATAACGATGCATTCAACAGTGCATCTGTGGTAGATTATTGGCTGACAGAAGCGGCAGAGGCATTGCAAGTTGCTGACCATTTATTTGAAAAACGCGATTTTTCGTATGCATTATTTTTTGGGCATCTGGCGATAGAAAAAGCGTTGAAAGCAATGTACGTGGCAAAAATGAAAAAACATGCTCCGCCAATTCATAATTTATTGAGGCTGGCAAACGGCGCAGGAATACAACTTGACGATGAACAGCAAAATCAATTGATTGTCATCACGACGTTCAATATAGAGGCGCGCTATCCTGATATGAAACGTGCATTTCGCAAAAAATGTACACCTGAATATACAGCGCAACAAATGGAAGTCATCAGGGAGGTGTATATATGGCTCACATCCCAAAAAATATAGTGTCGAGTGTGCAAAAATTTGTGACACTGGTGCAGCAACAACGGCGTGTGGAGGCGATATATTTGTATGGTTCATACGCCAAAGGAACGGCGACACAGTGGAGCGACATTGATTTGGCTGTGATTTCCCCTGATTTTTCGGATGATTTGTTTCAGGAGCAGGTCAATTTGATGTTATTGGCGGCAAAAGTAGATGACCGCATCGAGCCGCGCCCGTTCACGCCGGCAACTTTCAAATTAACAGAACCACTGGTGAGTGAAATCCGAAAAACCGGAATCAGTTTGAATATATCGGAGTAAAAATGAAAATATTGGTTATCAATGCCGGCAGTTCATCCAGAAAGTATCAACTGTTCGATTTACCTGATGGCGGTGTGCTGACCGCCGGGTTGGTCGAGCGCATCGGCGAAGCGTCGAGCCGGGTGAATCACACCGTTTTCCGAAATGGCGAATCGCACAAAATTACCCGAGATTTGCCACTGAAAGACCATCGCGCCGGGTTACAGCAGGTTGCCGAGTTGTTGATGGATGCGGAGGTGGGGGTCATCGCCGATGCCGCTGAAATTGATGCCGTGGGGCATCGGGTGGTACATGGCGGCGAGCAGTTCAGTCAAACAACCGTCATCACCCCCGATGTGAAATTTGCCATCGAGCGGCTGTCGCCGTTTGCGCCGCTGCACAATCCGCCCAATTTGCAGGGCATCACCGTGGCGGAAGAGGTTTTCCCCGACGCGGTGCAGGTGGCGGTGTTCGATACCGCTTTCCACCAAACGATGCCACCGCACGCTTACCGGTATGCCATCCCCAACGAATTTTACGATGAGCACGGCATTCGGGTGTATGGCTTTCATGGCACATCGCATTTGTATGTGAGCCGTCGCGCGGCGGAAATGCTCGGCAAATCACCGGCAGAAACCAATGTCATCACCGCGCATCTGGGTAATGGCGCCAGCATGGCGGCGGTGGCGGGCGGGCGTTCCATCGATACCTCGATGGGGTTTACGCCGTTACCCGGGTTGATGATGGGGTCTCGCTGCGGCGATTTGGATCCGGCGGTGGTCTATTATCTCGGCACCAAACTGGGCAAATCGTTTGATGAAATTGACCGCATTTTGAATAAACAGAGCGGGTTAATCGGAATAACCGGGGTTAACGACCTGCGAGACATCGAATCGCGGGCTGCGGCGGGAGACGCACAAGCGGAACTCGCGCTGGAAATGTATGCCTATCGCATCAAAAAATATATCGGCGCATATGCCGCCGCGCTGGGTCGGGTGGATGCGCTGGTGTTCACCGCCGGGGTAGGGGAGAACAGCGACACTATTCGTGCGCGGGCGTGCGCCGGGTTGGAGAATCTCGGCTTCAGGTTGGATGCCGCCAAAAACGCGGGTCGCAAAAAAACCGCCACCGCCATCCACGCCGAGGGCAGCCCCGTCAAAATTTTCGTCATCCCCACCAACGAGGAATTGGAAATCGCCCGGCAAGCGTATGAGGTTGTGGGGAGATAATAGTCCAATGCACCGGTTTAAAAAAGGTTGTAGTTCGGTCAATGATTCGCTATAATGAATGTATGGCTCAACCAACAAAACATCATTCAAATTTAACACCGCAGGAAGTTGCTATTTTTAAGGCGATGTCGCCCGCGCAAAAATTGGCGTTGATGACTCAGATGTATTTTGATGCCCGCACGTTGAAAAAAGCCGGTTTAAAAATGCAACATCCTGATTGGACCGATGCGCAAATAGAAGCCAAAGTTCGGGAGATTTTTTTATATGGAACAAACTGAATTATTGTTCCATTTTGTCAATCCACTGGAACAAGCGGCGCTGAGGTATATGTTGACCGGTTCGGTGGCAAGTATGGTTTACGGATTGCCTCGGTTTACGCATGATTTAGACCTAGTATTGGATATATCAACCGCTAATGTGGCGGCATTTGTTACCCTTTTTCCACTAGACTCATATTATTGCCCGCCGGAAGAAGTAATTACCATTGAAGTAAGGCGTCGTCAACACGGGCATTTTAACCTGATCCACCACCAAACAGGTTATAAAGCCGATATTTACTTGTTTGGCCAAGATGAATTGCATCACTGGGCAATGGAAAACCGCCGCCGAGTATCTCTGGAATCAGGATACTCAACCTGGATTGCACCGCCGGAATATGTTATCATCCGCAAGTTGGAGTATTACCGGGAAGGTGGTTTGGAAAAACACCTGAACGATATCCGGGGCATGCTTGAAATCTCCGGCGAACAAATTAACCGGCAAATCATCGCCGAGTGGGTGACACGAAAAGGATTGACACCGACATGGACAAGCGTGTAACGCCGGGTGTAAAAAATCTGCCGGTCAAAATTGTCGTCATCCCCCACCAATGAAGAACTCGAAATTGCTTGGCAGACATACAAGGTTGTCGTCAGGTAAAAAAGTTTGCAAATGAAGGTATCGGTGGGTATAATGAGTGGGTGAACGCAAAGGTAACAAATCGACGGAAATTTGCCAAACGGGATATTGTTGATATTCCCCCAAACGTGCAGGATGGTTTGGGGCGTTTGTTTGCTGCTTATTCGGTCGTTGGGAAATTTATAGGCGAGTGCATAATTGTCTCGGTGATAACAGGCATAACAAATGAGCGAAACGGAAAATAAATACATTACCCGAATTGTGGAAGATTTAAAACCACTTCACCCGTACAAAATTGTCCTTTTTGGCTCTTATGCTTATGGCAATCCGCGCATTGACAGCGATATTGATTTGTTGGTAGTGTTAGATACAGATGAAACACCCCGAAACTTTCGAGAAAATATCGAAAATAAATTGTTGGTTAGAAATGCTTTACGGGAAGTGAACAGAGAAGTCTCCATAGATTTGATTGTGCATACCAAACCGATGTACGAAAAATTCAATGCTTTGGGGAGTATGTTTGCCAAAGAACTTTCTGAAAAAGGGAAAGTGCTTTATGAAGCCTGTCACTAATGAATGGCTGACTTTGGCAAATATGGACTTGGCAAGTTGCCGTAAAATGCGTGATGATAACTTCCTGACAAGCATTGTTTCTTTTCACGCACAACAAGCGGTAGAGAAAAGTTTCAAGGCTATTATTGAAGAGTTTGAGATAGGTTTTATCAGAACCCACGATTTGTTAAAACTGCATCAGGCTGTTAAAAACTATTTGGAATCTGCCATTGATGTGGAAATGTTAACAGAATTGAATGAACTTTATATCAGCACCAGATATCCCGGCGAATTCGGGTTGCTTCCCAATGGCAAGCCAGCCATAGAAGATGCCGAGCGATTCTACGAGTTTGCCTTGGATATTTTTACAACGGTGCAGGTTATGCTATCCCACAGAGATGACTGAGAATGTGATGAATGAACATCGGGGTAACAAATCACACCGAACAAAATACGATTGACCTTCCTTCAAACGTGAGAGATAGGTTGGGGCGTTTGTTTTCTACCCGCTCGGAAGTGGCAAAAGTCATCGTTTTTGGTTCGCGGGCGCGGGGTGACGCAGATGAACGCTCGGATATTGATTTGGCGATTGTCGCCCCGACGGCAACGCCGCGCCTGTGGCTGGACATTGTGTTTGCGTTGGAAGATATGGATACCTTGCTGTCCATTGATGTTGTGCGTTGGGCGGAAGCCTCATCGGCGTTAAAAGCACGCATCATCGCTGATGGGAAAATGCTGTATGAGCAACAGAAAAGTGAAACAAAGCCTCACCAATCTTGAATCGGCGTTACAGCGATTGCAGGAAGCCTTGCAAGAACCGGACGAGAATAGTTTGGTCATAGATGGGACAATTCAGCGTTTTGAGT
>JALVZI010000436.1 GCA_027022125.1 Anaerolineae bacterium
ACCCTCCCTGGGGCAGGCGGGTTTTCTGCTCATCGGATTGGGCGCGCTGCTCTCCACCGCCTCAGCGATTAACGCCACCATGTTCGGTTCGGCGCGGTTGGGGATGGTGATGGCGCAGGAAAAAGAATTGCCGCGCGTTTTTTCATACCGCGAGCGCACCGCCGATATTCCGTGGGTCAGTATGACCGTCATCACCGCGCTGACACTCGTTTTTGTCAACACCACCAATCTGACCATCATCTCATCGTTTGCCAGTTCGACATTTCTGCTCATTTTTGCCGCCATCAACCTGTCCGCGCTGAAAATCCACCGCACGGTGGGCATCTCTCTGTGGCTGCCGCTGTCCGGTTTTGTGCTGACGCTCGCTTCGTGGGGGGTGCTGATTGGCTACCTGTGGCAAACCGACACAAAAAGTTTGGTTGGGTTGACCGGGGCATATTTCGCCATTATCCTGACGGAGTTTCTGTTCAGCGAGCGGCGGCTCGTTTTGCGGTCGGAGTGAGTATCTATTCAGGGGGACGGGAAAAACGCCCTTCGATACGCGGTTCGCGGGGCGAACCGCTACTCAGGATGCGTTTTTCCCTGCCGGTTTCATCCTGAGTAGCCCGCAGGGCGTATCGAAGGGTGAAATCGGCAAAATACCACGATACCCTGCATAGTTACCGGAGCGAAAGAAATGTCACTTTTGCCAAAACCGAAACTCACATTTGTATTGAGCGGCGGCGGGGCGCTGGGCATTCTGCAAGTGGGCGCACTGCAAGCGCTGCTGGAAGCCGGTTTCCGCCCCGATATGTGGGTGGGAACCTCCATCGGTGCGGTGAATGCCGCTTTTTTGGCGATTCACGGGTTCACCCCGCAGGGTATGGAAAAACTGAACGCGGCGTGGGATGACGCCGCTCGCGCCGATATGCTGCCGAGCAGTTACCTGTGGCTCACAGCGCGGGTGCTGTTCAACCGCGCCGGCATCAAACCGTACCACCACCGTATGCGCGAATTTTATGAAGCGCACGGCATCCATCCCGATTTGCGTTTTGGGGATTTGGATAACACGGAATTGCGGCTGGTTGCCACCGACCTGACCAATTTCCGCCCGATGGTTTACGGCGGCGACCCCCACCACTCTGTTTTGGAAGGTGTGCTGGCATCGTCGGCAATTCCGCCGTGGGTGCGCCCGCTGGAAATTGACGGTAAAATGCTCTCCGACGGCGGCGCGGTGAGCAATGTCCCCATCGAACCGGCGCTAAACCACGGCGCCACCGAGATTGTCTCGCTGCAACTGGAAGCCTTTCGCCACTGGTCAAACGAAACCGGTTTCGGACCTTTTTTCAACCGGCTGGTGCAAACGGTGCTCACCCGCGAAATTGATTTGGAATATGAGCTGGCAAAAGCCAAAAACGTGCCGGTTCATCGCATTGATTTGGTGACCGATGAATCCTATCCTATTTGGGATTTCGCCAATGCGCTCCCGCTGAAAGAAGTCGGTTATCGAATTGCCAAACGGGAAATCGGCAATTGGCAGGCGGCATCCGGCGAAAAATCGTGGTTCGCACCGCTGCTCAAATTCTTCCGCAGAGAATGATATGGCTCATTTGAAACTTTTTGCGCCATTCAACGCATCTTCCGGCGCGCCATCATCGCGGTGGTGGGATTGGGTGGACACCATCCCCGCCCGGCACGTTGACCGTTTTTTTGTGCTGCTGCGCTGGATTGTGATGCTGCTGACCGGCATCCCCTCACTTTTCGGCAACCTGCAATCCAACGAAACACTGCTGCCCGTGCCGGTGGTTTTGGGGCTGCTGACAGTCTATAATATCCCCATCTCCCTCCATTTGTGGTTCAAAAAACCGCTGCGAGCCAATCGGGTGGGGTGGCTGCTGCTGGGCGACACACTCATCGCCACACTCACCGTACTGCTCACCGGCGGGTTCGGCAGTTTCTTTTTTGTGCTGTTTATGCAAGCTATCGCCGAAACCGCGCTGACGCTGCGCTGGCAACCGGCAACCGCCGTCTTTTTGGTCATCTCCGCCATTCAGGTTGCCGCCACATCGTTTGCCCCGCGCGGCGATGAACTTTCGATGGTGGCGTATATCGTCGTCAGCAAGTTTGTGCTGTCGCTGATTGTGGGCGGGGTGGTAGTGCTGTTTGCCGAACTTTTGCGCCGGCAGGAAGAGGAACGCCGCAAAGCCGCGTATGCCGCCGAACGAATGGCGGCGCTCAATGCGATTTTCGTTCAATTGGGTGAAGCCAAATTGAATTTGGCACACACGCTGAAAGTGGTGCTGGAAAGCACGCACATCCTGCCTGATGTGGCGTTCAGTATGGTGCTGCTGCCCCGA
>JALVZI010000437.1 GCA_027022125.1 Anaerolineae bacterium
AAAGGAGCAAAAAATGAGCCCATTAACCGATATTTCTGTAAACTTGGATACCGAAGGCTATCTGGTCAACCCCGATGATTGGAATCGCGATATTGCGCAGGCTTTCGCCGCCGAACTCGGCATTGAGTTGACCGACCGCCACTGGGAAGTGATTGAATTCGTGCGCAAAGACTTTAAAGAAAACGGCTCCGTCCCCACCCTGCGCCGTATCACCAAAGTTGGCGGCGTGCCGACCAAAGAATTGTACAAACTTTTCCCCAAAGGACCGGCGAAAAAAGTCGCTAAAATTGCCGGGCTGAGCAAACCGACCGGCTGCATTTAAATTGGACTACCCCTGACGCCGAGGGCATCAGGTTTATTGACCCGCATAATCTCGAAGAGGAGAAGGAAAATGTCGGAAAACGGAAGTGAAACAGAACGCAAACTGTGCATCATCTGCTCAAAAGGTACACTCGATATGGCGTATCCCGGATTGGTGCTGGCAAATGCCGCACTGATGGAAGGCATCGATGTAACAATGTTTTTCACCTTCTGGGGACTGGACATCATCAACAAAAAGAAAATGAAAAACCTGAAAGCCACGCCGCTGGGCAACCCCAGTATGGGTATGCCGAATATTCTGGGTGTGCTGCCGGGTGTCACCGCGATGGCATCTTCAATGATGAAAAAGACCATCGAAAAACTGGACTTTCCGCCGGTGGACGAATATCTGGAAATGATTCACGATGCCGGCGGCAAATTGTACGGTTGCCGGATGGCAATGGATATGATGAATTTGAAACGGGAAGATTTATTCGATGAAGTGGATGATGTCATCGGCGCGATGGAATTTATGGAAATGAGCGAAGGCGCGCAGGTGCTGTTCATTTAACCGAAACGATTTTTACCGGAATCACGCGGGGGCGGCTTGCAAGCCGCCCCCGCGATTTTTGCCGTTATTTCCCGAAAACCGACCGCTTCTCTCGGCTTCGTCGGGACACGCTGCAGCGTGTCCCGACATTTCTGCGACCAAAATCTCATTCCGGCAGAATATACAGACACTCGTCAATCATTTGCACGCCGATGGTGTGATTTTTGGGGTAAACGATGGTATGGCGCGGGTCGGTATCTGTAACCAGTAATCGTTGTCCAGCAACCTCAATTTCATACTCCACCAAACTGCCCATATACGATGACCAGCGCACCACACCTTCATACTGACCGCCATCTTCCACCAGTTCGATAGCCTCCGGACGCAGTACCAATTTTATGCCCTCCCCCACCGACAACTCGCGCGGGGGCGCAGGTGCAACCAGCGACTGCCCCAGCACATCCACCGTCACCAAATCCCCGTCAATGGCGGTGATTGTCCCATCCACAAAATTGGTCGTGCCGATAAAATCTGCCACAAATGCCGTGCGCGGCTGGCGGTAAATTTCCTGCGGTGTACCGATTTGCTCAATTTTCCCGCGGTTCATCACCACTACCCGGTCAGAAAGGGTCATCGCCTCAATTTGGTCGTGGGTAACATACACGCTGGTAATGCCCAGCGCTTGCTGGATGCGCCGAATCTCGGTGCGCATCACTTCGCGCAATTTGGCATCCAAATTCGATAACGGCTCATCCATCAACAGCACTTTCGGTTCCATCACCAGCGCCCGCGCCAACGCCACACGCTGCTGCTGTCCGCCGGAAAGCGCATTCGGCGGGCGATTTTCCAGCCCGGTTAACTCGGTCAGTTCCAATACCTGCCGCACTTTTTCTTTGATAACCTTCGCGGGCAATCGCTGAATTTTCAAACCATAAGCGATATTTTCAAACACATTCAAATGGGGAAAAATGGCATAACTCTGAAAAACCATCGCCATATCTCGCCGGTTGGGCGGCTGCTCGTTAATGACTTCCCCATCCAAAATGATTTTCCCTTCGGTGGGAAACTCGAATCCGGCAATGAGCCGCAGCGTGGTGGTTTTTCCGCAGCCTGATGGACCCAGCAGGGTTACAAATTCGCCTTTTTCGATGTCCACATCAATGTGGTCAACGGCGCGCACCATCCCTTCGCCGCCCCGACCGACAAACTCTTTCACCAGATTTTCTAACCGCAAGAAACTCACTGAAATGCCTCCAATGACACGTAATTGATGAGTGGGAGCGTCAGATGTTAAAATCTACATTTTGCCCGGAACTACCCAGCGTGCGCCCCAAAATAAAGTAGGTCAAGCCAATGGCTATCAAAACGATAACAATGAGCACCAGCGAATATGCCGCCGCGAGACTCATACCGCCCTGTTCGACCGCGCTCAATATCTCCACCGTCAGGATACGCCATTTGGGGGTCGAAAGGAAGATAAT
>JALVZI010000438.1 GCA_027022125.1 Anaerolineae bacterium
GTTGTGCGAGCCGACTGGTACGCCGACCCGCACAACCGGAGGCAAACGGGGTTACTGTCCGTAAATTTTTGTGTCGGGGCGAAATGCCGCCCATGCGAACCAAAACTGGTTGACCGATTGCACGGGGGTTAACTGCTGACCGGCAAACTCGCCGCCGGTGCTTTCGCCGAAAATGTTCCACTGACTGCCGGTTTGGTCATCCACAAAATTTGTGCCGTCCCATGCGAAAGTCAACTTCTGCCCGTTCAGATTCGGGTCGAACACGGTTGCCGCGCCGACATCCCGCGAATCGGCGATGGAACCGGCGTCCAGCGCGGAAGTTGTGCCCGCCTTCCAGAAGACCACCACATCCTGCCCGCCGACGGTGTCTTCCACCACATTTTCTTCCGCCAAAACTTTATACGGGTATGCTTTCGCCTCATCGCCAATGGTGACTGCCACCACCCGGTCGACCGCCTGCAATCGCGGGTCGGGAATATCTTGGAACAGGAAGGGGCGCTGGTCGGTATCATATCCGCGGTACGGGTTTTGCCCGTATGGGCGATTGAATCCCGTGTCCTGAGAAAGTATCTGCGCATCGGGAAACGCGGCTTTAAAATCGGCGAAAGAAACCAACTGGGTGGGAATCATTTCCAACTGTGTGCCCACCATTTCACCCACGATGGCTTCGCCGGTGACCTGCTGCCACCAACTTTCGGTTTGGCGGTCCCACATAATCAAATCGCTGTTGCGCAGTTTGCCCGACACGCCGAAATCGTACACCGTGCCGTCCACCGTTCGTTTAAAAGTGATGGCGGAATTGCACAGCGGGCAAAATGTCACGGCAACGGGTTCGCCCGCAATTTCATCGTTTGCCACTTCGTGCCAAATTAAAATTTGCAGGGGATAACCTTTCGTTTCGCCGTTGTATGACAGCGCGAAAACCGGCTCTTGGTCTGCCAGCCATGCCGATGCCTCTGCGATACTGACAAATTTCGGGTCGTCAATCGGCGGGATACCGTCGCGGGGAACGCCGCCGGACAGAATCTCGCCATAATTGACCGTGTGCAGCGAAAAATTGGTGTTCCAGTATGCCTCAAACGGTCGAATCGGCGCATCATCCAGCAGCGGCTTGTCGTTTTTGGCAACTTTTGCCGCCGGTGTGGCAGTATCGGTGGGCAGTGGGGCGGTGGTGGCGCTCTCGGTGGGGGGGCTGGTGTCTGTCGCCGCCACGACAGCGGCTTTGGTCGGCGCGGCGGTGTCGCTGGCAGCGGTTTCGGCGGGGGCGGCAGTCGGTGCGGTCGCACCGCCGCACGCCGCCAACAGCACACCGAGCGTCAGCAGAAAAATGGTCAAAACAGGTAAACGAAACATAAAATGCTCCTTTATTTTCAGAATATGCGTCACTGATGCGATGATACTATACTCGAAAATCGGCTTGCAGGCTGTATGCTGGCTTACACAGCACCCTGCGGTTTGGATAAATTCGGTTTTTCGTCTATTATCTCCCAGAGTTAAGAAAAGGAGATTCTTGTGAAAATTAAATTTTTGTTGGTCAGTTTGTTTATTTTCGGGTTGGTTGCCTGCTCTTCCAAAACCGCAACCGAAGAACCCACCACCGTCCCGGCGACAGATACCCCCGCTGCCGCTGCTGTTGACCCCACCACCGCCGCCCAAGTTGGCGAATTGCTTTCGCCCGATGCGGGCACACAGCACGAAATAGAATTGTCGGATGCTATGAAAGAAATGTATCCTGAAGACCAAATGGAAACCACTGACAGTGGTTTGAAATATATGGTCGTGCAGGAAGGCAACGGCACAAAACCGGAAAAAGGCGATGTTGTGAAAGTAGATTATATCGCGCAACTGGCGGATGGTTCGGAATTTGACAACTCGTACAACAGCGGGCAGCCGATGGCATTCCCGCTGGGCGAAAATCGCATCATCCCCGGTTGGGATGAAGCCGTCGGGTTGATGAGTGTCGGTGAAAAAATCAAAGTTATCATTCCCCCCGAACTGGCATTTGGAGATCAGGGCGCGGGCGGCGTTATTCCCCCCAATGCCACCCTATATTTTACGATGGAATTGGATGACATTCTCCCCGGCTCACCCGCCGAACCCACCGCCGTTGACGATGCCGATTACGCCGTCACTGACAGCGGCATCAAAACGTACGACATTACAGTTGGTGATGGCGCAACCGCTGAAGCAGGTAAAATTGTCACCCTGCATTACACCGGTTGGCTCACCGACGGCACCAAATTCGACAGTTCGTTCGACCGCGCCGAGCCGGTGACATTCGCGCTGGGGCAGGGGCAATTCATCCCCGGTTCCGATGAAGGTATCGAAGGGATGAAAGTTGATGGCTTGCGGCAAATGGTCATTCCCGCAAATAAAGCCTTCGGCGAAACGGGTATTCCGGGGTTAATTCCGCCTAACGCCGACCTGATTTTAGAGGTGCAATTGCTGGATGTGAAAGAAGGTTCCCCCGATGCACCCACACCTGTGAGCGAAAGCGATTACACCATTACCGATAGCGGTTTGAAATATTACGATTTTGTGGTTGGCGATGGCGAAACACCGAAACCGGGGCAGACGGTCACCGTGCAGTACACCGGTTGGCTCACCGACGGCAAAAAATTCGACAGTTCACTCGACCGCGGTCGCCCGTTTGAATTTACATTGGGGCAGGGGCAGGTCATCCCCGGTTGGGATGAAGGCGTTGCTACCATGAAAGTTGGCGGCAAACGCCAGTTGGTTATCCCCGGCGATTTGGCTTATGGCGAAAATGGCTTTGGCGGGGTCATTCCCCCCAACGCCACCCTGATTTTTGAAATTGAATTGCAGGGCGTGAAAGACGCGCAGTAATTTGACAGAGAATGAAAAAAAGCCCGGTTCGCGCCGGGCTTTTTTGTGCCAAAAGTTGGGTCAGGCGACCAAATCCAGCGGCAAATCGCTGATGTCTCGCAGCCGTTTGCCATTCACCAATGTACGGAGCATGTCCAAAATTGCAGGATTGCCATATTTTTCCGCTGCATTTTTCAATTCCGGCAGAGCGATATGGTACACGCAATCAATATCACCCGTACCCAGCGCCAGCGATGCGATGCGCTGGGGATATGGTTCGGCGGTGACAACTGCAATGTGCGGGGTGTGCCCTTTTCGGTTGCGGATTAAATTTAGTCCTTCGGTGCGAGAATTTTGCGAGCGGTCACTGCGAATTGTCCATTTGCAGGAAATGCTGGCGTGTAAAATAGATTTTGGATGAGAGAAATTTTCGCCGCGCAGAGGTGTCAATTGCGCTACAGTATCATCAACAATGGTGGTTTCTCTATTGATTTCGCCATCGGATAGCGGTGCACGCCCAATGACGATATCCGGTTTTATCAAATAATCGCCCAGTGCGGCGCGCAAATCTTGATGTTTGCGCAATAATGTCTCCAACTCTGCCAGATGAGCATATTGTTCAAATTGTTGGATGGTCGAGTGAACCGAAAATTCCCATGTGGCGGGGCGAATGTGTTGCAACAGTGCCAATCCCGCGCGAATGAAATCCATCGTGATTTCCTCGAATGCACCGCCAGCGGCTTGTCCACTGGGCAGGCTCTTTCGCAGTGGATACCCAAATTGCGACACGATATTTTTTGCCAAAGCGACACTCGGCTTGCTGTGTTTATCGGCAAAATTAGGAATGTCGCCTGTTTTCAAATAGATGATGTGTTCACACAATTGTTGATGGTATTGTCGGCGCAGTTGAGATAACAAAAGTTCGCTCCTTTTCTCAATGAGCGGGTTTATACAACCCGATAATATATTCTTCATACATTCGGGCTTCAATTTGAGATGCTGCTGCCGTATTGCGGCGAGCAGGCATCATTCGTTTGTCTCTGTCCAGCCGGCGGACGGCAATACCCGCCGACTCAAATCCCACTGTTTGCCCGATTTCTTCCAAACACAGATGGGTTTCGGTATCAATGCCGCGCATGGTTGACGAGCCGACCACCACCAGCGCGGCTTTGCCCGGTTTTAAAAGCCGGTACATTTCACGTAGGGCGAAAGTCATTTCAGTGTAATAGCGATACAGCACTTTCGCTTTTTTTGCGTCCAAACGGTTCACGGTAGCGATAACGGATGCGGCATGGGGAGGCATCGGGGCAAAATGAATGCCGACGGTTGCCTCGCCGCCGATATATTTACGGCGGATGTTGGTCAGCGTTTTTAGCGGGTATCCGAACCATACCAGCGAGAATTTGTGCGCGCGCATATAATCGATGGCGTTGGCGGCATACGGCGGCGAAGTGACAATCAAATCGGCGATATGGTGGCGCAATCCGGTAAATTGGGCGTTGCTTGCCACCAAATCCGCATGTCCGGGCGTGTGAAAAAATTGCGTTAATCCCCGCAGATTCTTTTTCAACCGTTTTTTGAATTGCTCGATGGCAGAACGGGGTGTTTTATCGGCGACGCGGTGCGGGCGGGTGTGTGCCAAATCTCGCGCTAGCGATACCCCGCCCGATTTGGTGATGATGACGGCGGAGAAGGTCAGTTCCATAAAATTGCGGATTGCCGGCTCGGGAATATGGGTAATTTCGGTTGCCAGCGCAAATAACTCACGCTGGGTATCCGGTAAAAACCAATAATCCACAAATTTGCGGGTTTCCGTATCGAAAAAGGTATCCATTGCCGCAGTGAGTGTATCGGGCTGATGGTGCAGGCGCTGTTGGGCTTGCTGCCAGATGCGAGCGCCCCACCGGTCAGCCGCTTCAAAACTGACTGTGCCGGTTTTTGTTTTGCCCAACCGCAACGCCAGCGGGTCAATATCAACGCCAATACCGCGCCGTCCGGTGAGCATGGCTTCCAGAATAGTTGTGCCGGAACCGGACATCGGGTCGAGCACCACTTCGCCCGGCGCAGTCAACCATTCGATAAATAAACGTGGCAATTGAGGAGGAAATTTCGCGGGGAAGGAATGAAAATTGTGTGCGGCATACGCGGTATCATGCCCGTGAAAATCGAAATTCTGACGCAGAGCGGCATCTAACCGGGTGCGGTAATCGGCATTTTCCGGCGGCGCGTGAATTTTCGGCGCAGGAAACGGTAATTTTGTTTGATATGTCATCGTTACTCCATCATGGCATCGGTGGGATGGTGCATTTCAAGCAAAATGCCGTCCTCCGCGCGGGTGAAAGTCAGTCCGTTTTCTTCATCGTAATCCACCAGCACGCGGTCGCCGGTTTTGAACTCTCCGCGCAGAATTTTCACCGATAGCGGCGATTCTACCTGCTTTTGCAGGGTGCGGCGCAGCGGACGCGCGCCGAATTGCGGGTCGTATCCCTGCTCGGCGAGCCATTTTTTGGCGGCGGGGGTCAATTCAATTTCGATTTGATTCTCTTTCAACCGCGCGGCGATTTCTGCCATTTGCAGGTCAACAATTTGCAAAACCTGTTCCTGCGTCAGCGTGTGGAAGATGATGATTTCGTCGATGCGGTTTAAAAATTCCGGGCGGAAATGTTTGCGCAGCGCGTCTTTTATGTCCCGTTTGGCGCGTTCATCGTGCAGCGTGCCTTCATCGCCGCGCGCGCGGAAACCGAGCGTGCCCCCTTTCGGTCCAAACTGCGTGCCGACATTGCTGGTCATAATAATGACCGTGTTGCGAAAATCAACCGTGCGCCCCTGCCCGTCGGTCAGCCGCCCGTCTTCCAAAATTTGCAGCAGCGCATTCCACACATCGGGGTGCGCTTTTTCAATTTCATCGAACAGCACCACCTGATACGGGCGGCGGCGAACCGCTTCGGTCAGTTGCCCGCCTTCATCATAACCCACATATCCCGGCGGCGCGCCGAACAACCGGCTGACGGTGTGACTTTCGCGGTATTCGCTCATGTCAATCCGCAGCAGCGCGTCATCGTCATCAAACAGGAACCACGCCAGTGCTTTCGCCAATTCTGTTTTGCCGACTCCCGAACTGCCCAAAAAGAGGAAACTGCCGGTGGGGCGACGCGGGTCTTTCAAGCCGGAACGGGCGCGGCGGATAGCATCGGCGATGGCGTTGATGGCTTCATCCTGCCCGATGACGCGCTCGTGCAGGCGTTCTTCCATGTGCAGCAGTTTAGCCGATTCCGTTTCCAGCATGCTGGCAACGGGAATACCCGTCCACATGGAAATCACATCGGCGATGTCGTCCACTTCCACCACTTCATCCAAATTTTTCTCTTCGCGCCAATTTTTGTAATTTTGCTCAAATTCCGATTCTACCCGCAGGCGTTCCGCTTTCAATTTTGTGGAGAGTTCCCAATTTTGGTTTTGGGCGGCTTCGGCTTCGCGTTTTTTCAGTTGCGACAACCGTTTTTTCTCCGCTTTCAATTCGGGCGGCATGGAATAGATGGCAATCCGCAGTTTGGATGCGGCTTCGTCAATCAGGTCAATCGCTTTGTCGGGCAGATGCCGCTCGGTGACATACCGGTGCGACAGCCGCGCGGCGGCTTCCAGCGCGGCGGGGGCGTAGGTTATGCCGTGATGCGCCTCGTAGCGGTCTTTGATGCCCTGCAACATTTCGATGGTCTCTTCCACCGAAGGCTCATCCACAAAAACGGGGGCGAACCGCCGTTCCAGCGCGGCATCTTTTTCGATATATTTGCGGTACTCATCGAGTGTGGTCGCGCCGACGCACTGCAATTCGCCGCGCGCCAACGCCGGTTTCAGCATATTGCTGGCATCCATCGCGCCCTGTGCCGCACCCGCGCCGACCACTGTGTGCAGTTCATCAATGAACAGGATGATTTCCCCCTCGGCGCGTTTGATTTCATCAATGGCGGTTTTCAGCCGCTCTTCAAATTCGCCGCGAAAGCGCGAACCGGCAATCATCGCGCCCAAATCGAGGCTGATGACTTTTTTGCCGAGCAGAATTTCCGGCACATCTTCATCGGCGATTTTCTGTGCCAGCCCTTCGACGATGGCGGTTTTGCCCACACCCGCTTCGCCGATGAGAATGGGGTTATTTTTGGTTCGGCGCGAAAGTACCTGAATGACGCGCAAAATTTCGTCATCCCGCCCGATGACCGGGTCGAGTTTGCCTTCCAGCGCTTTTTCGGTCAGGTTGATGCTGTATTTTTCCAGCGTGCGGTATTGCGTTTCGGCGCGGGGGCTGTCAACCCGTTTGCCGCCGCGCATCGTTTGGATGGCATTCAGCACGGCGGGATGGGTGATGCCCAGTTGATTGAGCATCTGTGCGGTGGGTGTGCCGCGTTCTGCCACCACTGCCAAAAAGAGATGCTCGGTGGAAATATATTCGTCTTTCAGTTTTTCGGCTTCAACTTGGGCATGGTCGAGCACCCGTTTCAATCGCGGGGTGATGTACACCTGTCCCACCGCCATATTGGGCATCATATTCACTTTCGGCGCGCGCTGTAAAATGTCGTCCACCCGTTCGCGCACGGCTTCCGGGTCGATGCCCATCTGGCGCAAAATATCGGAAACGGCGCCCTCCGGTTGCTCCAGCAGTGCCAGCAGCAAATGTTCGGTGTCGGCTTGGGCGTGTTTGTATCGCTGTAAAATTTCATAAGCGCGCATCGCGGCATCTTGGGCGCGCTCGGTAAAACGGTCAAATCGCATCATGGGGGGTTCCTTGTTTCGGGTTTAGGGTTTCAAGTCCAAAGTCGCGCAGATTCATTCGTAATTCGCTATTCGTCACTCGCTATTCATTCTGCGCCACAGTCGAGTCAGTCGAGTCAGTATTTCGGTGA
>JALVZI010000439.1 GCA_027022125.1 Anaerolineae bacterium
GAGCCAATCATCGGTTTCGATGACAATATCCCCACTCATCCGCACGATGTCATTGTGTCCGGCGCGGGCGAATCCGTGATTTAACGCGGCGGCGATATTCGGGGATGGCAGTTCCACCAGCGTGATGCCGGTTTGCCGGTGCAAGATTTCCGGCGAGCCATCTGTGGAACCGGCATCCAGCACAATCAGTTCGGCGCGGTTTCCAACCGTGTCCAAAATGCTTTCGATGCACGATTTGATGGTAGATTGGTTGTTATAGTTTGTGAGCAGAAGCGTAATCGTTTCTTTCATAAATATTCTCCACAAAATAACGCACCGGTTTGGGCTGCGCCAAAAGTGTCCGGGCGTGTTCCATCGCCCGTCCGATGGCGTGATCCATATCGTAATATCTGTACTCACCCAACCGCCCACAAATCAACAAATCGTTCTGTGCGGCAGCCAGTTGCCGGTATCGCCGGTATAATTGTTTGTTTTTCCGGTCGGGGAAAGGGTACTCGTAATCATTGGGGTTGTTCGGTGTGGCAGGTGTTTCTCTGGTGATAACCGTGCCTTTGATGTTGCGGGCATATTGCGGCGGCATCATGTGTTTCCACTCCAGCGTGCGAACATACGCATCGGCGCGGTTTGGGTTGTTGACCTGCCCCACCGGTTGGAAAATATCCACATCGGGTAGATATTCGTGTTCTCTGATTTGGTAGCGGTAGTTTAACTTTCCAAATTTATACCCGAAAAATTCATCAATTGCGCCCGTAAAAATAACCTTCCGTCTCACCGAAAATTCTTTCCGCCGGTGAAGGTAGTCAAAATTTAACAGCACGGGAATGCCTGCCAGCATATTTGCCATAAAATTTGCATATCCATTTAGAGGCAATCCCTGAAAACGATGCTGTTTTAAACGATGGTCGCCGTTTGCCCTAACCTCGAACCGCCCGGCGAGTTCCGCAGCAAGCGTTGCGGCAGAAACGCCCCACTGTTTTTCTGTATAACCTTTGACAAATTTTTGGTAAATTGCCTGCGGCATCATCGCCAGCGATGCTTCCTCAAAATTTGATGGTTGCCCGGAAAATGCGGGCTGCCACTGCGCGCCAAGTTCGCGGTTGATGTAACGTGCGGTGGGGGGCCAGTTTTCAAATTTGTTATCCACCTGCGACATGACGGTGGCTTCAAAACGGTAGAATGTGGAAAAACGGGTCACAAAATCCCATATTTTCTGTGAGTCGGTGCGGAAATAGTGCGGTCCGTAAGTGTGGATACGAATACCGCTGGGATGACAGTGGTCGTGAACATTGCCTCCCATATGGGGGCGACGCTCAACAACCAGTACATCTTGCCCGGCATCTGCCAATATGCGCGCGATGACCGCGCCGGTTAAACCGCTGCCCACAATTAAATAATCCACATTCACAATATTTTCCTCCGATGTGCTGCACCTTCCCACATTTCATTCTATCATTCCCGCCCAAGACGGTCAGTAAAACTAACCTAAACGCCCCGTAAAAAGAACGTAAACAAAAAAACAGGATGGCTGGTGAGCCACCCTGTTTTCTGTCTGCGAAACCGGCATCACTTTTTCGAACTTTTAATCGCCAAAGTGAGGGACAGTGTGCCATAATCCGTTTCCAGCGGGACGATGATGCGCGGGATGTCGAAGGTGGAAATGCGCGAACCTTTGCCCACAATCAGTGTGGGAACCGAAATATCTGTGGTATACCCCACCGCACCGAGTTTGGTGGTCGCCAATCCGGCAATCACGTTTCCCAGTTCGTTGATGCCGCTTTGCGCCAATTCATTAAAATCCGTCACTTCTTCACCCAGCATTTTAGAAATCATCGCTTTGGCGGTATCAAAACTCAAACCCATCATTACCACACCCCACGCATCGCCCACCAAACTGATGAGCACGGTGATGTCATCGGTGACATATATGTCTTTGTGCAATCGCAATTGACCGCGAGTGGCTTTTACACCCAGTTCTGATTGCAAGACTTCTGCCGCCGCCAGCACAAACGGGTTGAGCAGTTTTACGTTTGCCATCGCCTTTTTTCCTTTCAACAACTACGAAGGCGGCGTTTCTCTCAACGCCAAGTGAATGTTCAGTGCCCCCAGTTCGGTGTGCAGAGGCACAACCAACCGGTCAAAATCGAGCGTGGAAACCAATGTGCCTTTGCCCAAAACCAATGTCGGCGGCGAAATGTTCACGTTTAACCCGGATGCCGCCAAACGCTGCCCGGCTTGCCCGGTGATGACATTCCCCAACTCACCGATGCCACTCTGCGCCAACTCGTCAAATTCGTGG
Source organism: Anaerolineae bacterium (assembly GCA_027022125.1). GTDB lineage: Bacteria > Chloroflexota > Anaerolineae > 4572-78 > 4572-78 > JANTHQ01. The sequence continues at coordinate 2,297 of JALVZI010000439.1, forward strand.
AAGGGCTGGTCGAGAATTTTTGAAACTATCGCCAGTGCCGTTCCCTCGCTGAGACTGTACATAACAATTCCTGCCGCTTCGCCGACAAGGCTAATCAACACGGCAATATCATCGGTAGTGGCAGCCGAGCGCTCTAATTGCAATTCACCCCGTTGAGCCTCGACGCCCAATTCTGTTTGCAAGACCATATATGCCGCTTCCAAAAACGGATTCAAGAATTTTACATCCATATATTCCACCTCCTGCGATAGGATGTATCGAAACTATGCCCTGCGGCGATAGAACGAAATACCTGCCGGTTCAAAACCGATTTCAGATGCTTTTGAGATAATTTCCGTGCCACCGACAAATATAATTCCGCCCGGACGCAGAGACTCATAAAAACGGCGGTACAGGCGGTCTTTCACTTCGGCAGTGAAATAGATGACCACATTCCGGCACACTATCAAATCAAAGCCGGTCTCAAACGGGTCGGTGAGCATATTGTGCTGTTTGAAGATAATCTTTCGGCGCAACGACTCTTTCACAAAATATTTGTCGCCCTGTCGCTCAAAATAGCGTTTCAGGTATTTTTCAGACACCGCGCCGACATCATCTTTGGTGTACGGACCGCCCGCTTCCGCATAAGCCAGCGCAGAGCGGTCGAGGTCGCTGGCTAAAATGTAATGTTTGGTAAACAAACCGGTCATCTCCGCCAGCAGCATCGCCAGCGAGTACGGCTCTTGCCCCCGTGAACACCCTGCGCTCCAAATGCGCAATCCGGTTCTGGCGCTGTTGGCGCCGCCATTGGTGCGACTGGCTTGGCGCATTTCTCGCAACGATTGCGGACGTTTGGTAGCGGTAACTTTACCCCCGAGCAATTCGGGTAAAATAGTTCGCTCCAAATAGGTATATTTATCAATATCCCTGAAAAAAGACGAAACGTTGATGGTTAAATAATTTTTCAGGTCGCGCCGGGCATTTTCATCATTGTGCACCATTTGGAAAAACTTCTTCCAATCCTGTTGCCCGGAACGCAATAAATACGACCCCAACCGGCGCTGCATTTGCGGCGCTTTATAAAAATCAAGGTCAACACCGGTAGTGGCTAGAATCTCTTTTTTAATAAATTCATACTCACGCGCGTCCATTGTGCACCATCTTTACAATTGTTTGTGCCACTTCGGGCAGGGGTACAACCGTATCCGCCAATCCGGCTTCTACCACACTGCGCGGCATACCATATACCACACTGGTTTCCTCATTTTCCGCAATGATATGCCCGCCCCGCGCTTTGATGCGCCGTGCGCCGTCTGTGCCATCCGACCCCATACCGGTGAGTATCACCCCCAGCACCGACTTTCCGAAATGGTCGGCGGCGGTTTCCATAGTGATGTCCACTGCCGGGCGCACGTGATTCCGGCGGGGGGCTTTGGTCAATTTGATGCGCCGGTTGTCGTGAATTTCCATATGATAATCGCCCGGCGCCAGCAAAATCAGTCCTTTCGCCAAACGGTCGCCGTCGGTTGCCTCTTGAACACTCAGCGGACTCATATCGTTTAGCCGCTGCGCCAGCGATTTTGTGAATCCGGCGGGCATATGCTGCACAATCACCACTGCGGCTTGCAAATCGGCGGGTAAATGGGGAATAACTTCTTGCAGGGCTTTGGGTCCACCGGTGGATGAGCCGATAACCACCAGCGGGTCGTTGGCGGAAAAGGGACGCATTGCAGAATGATGGGCGGCGGTGGGCAGCGATGTTACCGGTTTTTGAACCTTTGCCATATGGACACCGGCAGCGGCTTTTACTTTTTCCACCAGCACGGTCATCACCGCCCGTGTTTCGGCGCTGCCGGTGGGTTTTTGCACAAAATCCACCGCACCGAGCATCAACGCTTTGATGGTTGTTTGTGCGCCTTTCGCCGTTAATGAACTGAGCATCACCACCGGGGTGGGGAACCGTTTCATTATCTGCTCAAGGGTAGAAAGTCCGTCCAAACGCGGCATTTCCACATCAAGCGTGACGACATCCGGCTTCAGCGATGAAATTTTTTCCAGTGCCTCTACGCCGTCTTTGGCGCTGCCAACCACCGAAATAGCGGGGTCGGCATCCAAATGCCGGTTGATGGTGTAACGCATAAATGCAGAATCATCAACCACCAATACCCGAATTGGGTTTGCCATAATCTCACCCCAAAACTTTTTTCAGAGCCAACATAACCCGGTCAGGGTCAAACGGTTTTACCACATAATCTCTGGCGCCGGCTTGCACGGCTTGCACAACCATTGATTCTTGCCCCAGTGCCGTCAGCATGATTACTTTGGCTTGGGGGTCAAATCCGCGAATTTCTGCGAGGGCTTCGATGCCGGTTTTTTGGGGCATAGTGATGTCCATCAACACCGCATCGGGATGTTCGGCTTTGTAAACATACACCGCTTCTTCCCCGTTTTCCGCCTCTACCACATCGAACCCGTGTCCGGTTAGCAGTTTTGAAAGGCGGACGCGCATAAATTTAGCATCATCTACTACCATTATTTTTGCCATAGTTCCTCCGATCTTCTTTTTGGCTGAACTGTAATTTTTGGTTACAGCGGGCGTTCTTGCTGCCCCATTGTTCTGATGGTCATTTCTCCGGTGGCGATATACAATTTGGCGGTACGCCCGTTATTGCCGCCGGTATCCTGTGCTTTGATGGAGAATCCCATACTTTTCAACACTTCGTGCGCGGTTGCCACATTTCGGTCGCCGATGTTGAGGGTATTTTTGAACCCCGGCGACGTGAGCATACTCGCGCCGCCACACAACCGCACAATTAACCCGCTGCGCGATGCGCCCAATTTCAGCACTTCATCTAGCAAAAGCGGCACACCCAAATCAACAAATTTTGCCGGATTGTCGGGTATGGTACTTTTGTTTGCAGCGCTGGGTAATAATGCGTGCAACATTCCGCCCACTTTTCGCTGCGGGTCATACATACTCACGGCAACACACGACCCCAACCCGTATGCCACCAATACATCTGCCGCCGATTTGCTGACGACGATTTGTCCAATTGATACAGAGCGCACATTGTCTGCCACAGTCGACCTCTTACTTTTCCACGGTATTCTCGGTCACTTGGTTTTAAAGTACTGGATAATGTTGGTTTCCATATTGGGGATAACCCAGAATTTGGTTTGGATTACCCGTCCGGCATCTTTAAATGCGGTATCCAAAATGATAAGTTGGTCTGCGGTAAACTCCATTGTGTTGGCTGCCACCGCCGCCAAAATTGATGCCGCCATATCGATAATCACTGCCGGGGGCGACGGGACAATGGAATGCCCGGTTTTGTCAGAAAGCACATTCAAAAACGAAGCCAAACTGATATTCCCGATTTCTGCCATTGCCGACTGCGCCACCTCATCCATTTCTTGGGTCGTACCCGGTTCTTCTCCCATCAGCATATCCACCAAATAAAGGGCATCGGTCAGCCCAAAAATGAGCAGCGATTGCCCATGCAAATCGCCTTCAATGAGCAAGTAGATGCCCACCGTTTCCGCTTCCGGCGATTCCGCGCCGTGTTCCAGCAATTCACTCAACGGAATAGATTTCAACACGGGCGGGTCAACGGTTATCTCCCGTCCGGTCATCATCGATAAATTGTCGGCGACATTTTTCATCGCTGCGCCCAACAATTCACCCGATTTTTCAGAGGTGAGAATTTGTAACCACAGTTCGGCTTGTTGGTCAATCTTTTGTGTGCTCATGCTACCATTCCTTGTCTGCGTGCCTGCATCGCGGCACTAATCAATCCGGGAATATCGATAATCAGCGCAATGCTGCCATCGCCCAAAATTGTGCCACCGGAAATGCCCGGCAGTTCGCCCATAATGGGGTTTAACGATTTCACAACTATATCTTGCTTGCCGATGATGCTGTCAACCACCAAACCCATTCGCTGCTTGCCCCAAGCCACCGTTACCACTGCGGTTTTGTCGGCGTCGCCGTGATGATTGCCGTTCATTCGCGGATGGGTGAAAAAGTCGCGCAGGTCAATCAGCGGTAACACCGAATTTCGCCAGTGGATGACCGGGCTGCCTTTTACATGGCTGACGGTCACATCTGACAAATAGAGCGATTCGATGATGGTTGCCAGCGGGATGGCATACGTGATGTTGTGCATCGAAACGAGCATGGTCTGCACAATTGCCAGCGTCAGCGGCAGAGTGATGCGGAAGGTTGTGCCCGCCCCCATTTTGCTTTCAACCACCACCGAGCCGCTCAACCGCTCAATGTTCGAGCGAACCACATCCATCCCCACACCGCGCCCGGAAATATCGGTGATTTTCTCGGCGGTGGAAAGGTTGGGCAGAAAAATCAGGTCAATCGCTTCTTCATCGTCCATCTGCGCGGCTTCATCTTCACTGATGAGCCCGCGTTTGACCGCCGCCTGCTTCACTTTTTCCGGGTTGATGCCGGGTCCGTCATCTTTCACGGTGATAACAATATGACCCTCTTCGTGTGTGGCGGTGAGCATAATTGTGCCGGTGGGGTTTTTGCCCGCTTTTTCGCGTTCTTCGGGTGTTTCCATACCGTGGTCAACCGCGTTTCGCAACAGGTGGATGAGCGGGTCGCCGATATATTCGATGAGCGAGCGGTCGAGTTCGGTGTCTTCCCCTTCGATGACCAGATTAACCTGCTTGCCCGCAATCCGGCTCACATCGCGCACCAAACGGGGCATTTTGTTGAACGTGCTGCCGATGGGCAGCATACGGGCGCGCATCACTTCTTCCTGCAACTGGTCAACCACCCGCCCCAAATGCCCGTTCATCTCGGTTAAATCGTTGACGGGACCTTCTTTACCGTGCACATTCAGCAGTAAATTTTCTATTTGAAGAAGGCGGTTGCGGTCTGTGACCAACTCGCCCACCAGATTCATCAGCGAGTCGAGGCGTTCCACACTGATGCGGACGGTTTTTTCCGCGCTCAAATCAACGCCGTGCCCGGAACTTTTTTTCGGTTTGGCTTTCGGTTTTTTCGGTGCGGCAGCCGGTTCTTCCAGCGTGTACGGGGCAACACTGTGCGATGCCAAATCCATCACATCCGCCAATGTCTGCTCAATGGTTTCGATACTCTCTTTGCTGGCAACCAGCAGTTCAATGCGGTTGTCGTGTTTGGTATTCGCCAAATCATCCATCGAAGGCTGCTGGTATATCACCTCGCCCACATCCATCACCGCCATTGCCGCCTGCGATAACCGCGCCGACGGGGCGAAACTGTTCGGGTCGGTGGTGGCTACCGTCAAAAACAGCGCATAACCCTGTGATTGCAATTCTTTCGCCCGCGCCCGGTCGGCATCGCTCAGTTTTATGGCGGCAGACTGGGCATTCCCGTTACTCGATGCGCCGGATGCGGCTGCCGCCATAAAACTGAGCGATGCCGACCGGGCG